>CAZTXA010000017.1:0-7373 GCA_964617945.1 uncultured archaeon | reverse complement strand
GGTGGTGTGGTGAGCCGGTGAAGACAGTTTTTAATACGCCGAGACGCCACTGCTCCGATATGTCCATAGTGATTGCCGCCCGCGATTTCATCGAGAACGTCCTGTCCCACACTATCGGCCGCGTATTCTGGCCACCGTCCAGTGTTGCGGTCCTGGTTGACGATGAACGCGGTGTACTCGCACTCGAGGCGGGCGGCCACCATGAACTGCCCGGGGGACTGATAGAGGCGGGAGAGCTGCCGAAAGAGGCTGGGAAACGGGAGGTGAAGGAGGAGACCGGGTTCGATGTCGAACTGGGCAACCTCCTCGATATCCGCAGCGATGCCCGCGGCAACCCGGGCATCCATTTCTTCTTCGAGGGGGAAATCGTGGGCGGTGAAAAGGAGGGGTCGTGGGAGGGAGAACCAGTGTTCATCCCCCCTGAAGAGGTGGAAGAGCGGCGGTGGCGGCTCCATCACTCGCACGTCCACACGTACCTGTTCCCTGACGAAGACCGCGTGCACGACTAGAGAAGATACTGTTCGATCAGTTCATCTTCCTTCTCGATGACCGCGGTGACCGCGACTGACTGATGGTCCAGCAAGACGAGCGACGCACCGAGGAAATTGACCATGACATCTGCCGGTGAGAACATACGGAACGGGAGGGCGAACTGTACCAGTTCGATACCGAGTCCGAACACGCCGGCTGCGAGTACGGCCTCAACCCGGCCACGCGGCGTTCCATGGAAATACAGCAGGAGCGCACTGGCTAGGAAGAAATACAGGAGGAAGTGGCCGAACTGATACGTCCCCGATGCCGCCCCGGCAACGGCACCGGGCGGGTTCGCCAGACTGAGCACAAGGATAGTGAGTCCGACGAGGATAACAAGAGCGGCGTTGAAACGGTGCCGCATCAGTCTCATCCCCAGCTACTCGCCCATCGACGGGAGCTCCTGCTTCATCCCCTTCCGCTCCCGGATGTCGAGAATTGTCTCGTCCTGCAGGTTCTGCGGCAGCGGCTCGAACACCTGATCAATCAGTGAATAGAATCCTTTCCCGGCGGTCGCAGATTTCAGGTCGGCCTCGAACCCGAACATCTCCGCTACCGGTACCTTCGCCTTGATAATCGCAGAGTCTTCCTCCTCATCCATCTCCAGGATATCGCCCCGGCGGTTGGATACCTCGTTCATCGCCCCACCCATCTCGTCGGCAGGCGTATCGATCCGGATGATCTGCTTCGGCTCGTACAGTGTCGCGTTCCCGTCCAGCATCCCCTTCACGATGGACTCCTTGACCGCAGGCATCACCTGCGCCGGGCCACGGTGCACTGCGTCCTCGTGCAGCGACGCGTCGTGGATCTTCACCTTCAGCCGGATGCACGGCTCGTCCGCGAGCGGGCCCTCGTCCACGATCTCCTTGAACGCGTCGTGCACCAGTTCACGGACCTCGTTCAGGTACTGCACACCACGGCTCATGTCCAGGAAGATATTGCCCTTGTAGATATGGTCCGCGTTCTCCGCCTCGTCCTTGTCCATCCCCCACTCGACCAGTGCGTCCCGCACCTCCTGCTCGTCCTGGTCCCGGACACGGCCTTCCGGCAGCTCGCCCTCCATCAGGTGTTCATACACGTCCTCCTGCAACGGTTCGACCGTCAGATAGAACTTGTTGTGCCGGTTCGGGGACTTGCCCTCGAACTCGTCGGACGCTTCCTGGATCGATTCACGGTACACCACGATAGGCTCCGACACGTCGATCTCGATGCCCTGCTCCTGCAGGTACCGTTCTACTTTTGCCTCGATATGCAGCTCGCCGAGGCCTGAAACAAGCGTCTCACCGGTCTCCTCGTCGATAGATATCTGGATCGTGTTATCCTCCTTGGCGCGTTTCCGCAGCGCCTCGATAAGGTCTGGAAGGTCGGATGTCTTCTTCGGCTCCAGCGACTTCGTCACCACCGGTTCGAAGATGTGCTCGATCTGCTCGAACGGCTGCAGGTCCATCCCTGCAGAGACAACTGTCTCGCCTGCACCGTAGTCAACGCCGGTCAGCGCGACAATATTCCCCGCTGGAACCTCGTCGATAGATAACTTGCGGGGGCCGGAATAGATACCGACCTGCTGCGCGGTCTGGTTCGACTTCGACCCGACACCGTACAGCTCGTCGCCCTCATGCACCGTTCCCGAGAAAATCCGGGCGGTAGATATCGTTCCGGCGTGCGGATCGCTCTCCACGTTCGTCACGACGCAGACAAGGTCGCCGTCCGCGTCACACTGCAGCATCGATTTCCCGATGTCGGTATCCTGGTCGCCGTTCCAGATCTGTGGGATGCGGTATTCCTGCGCTGTCTCGGGGTTTGGCAGGTGGTTCACCACCATGTTCAATACGACCTCCTCCACCGGCGCCTCCTCGGCCAGCGCATCCTGGTCTCCCTCCTCCATCAACTCGTAGATACGCTTGAAATCGACATCGTGCTCCTCCATGAAGGGGCGGGACGTCGCCCAGTTATACAGGGCGGAGCCGAACGCCACGGTCCCCTCCTCGACCGAGACAGTCCATTCCTTGGAGACGTCTTCCGGGGCGATCTTCTTGATAAGCTTGTTGACCTCTGAGATAATCGTGACGAACCGGTTCTGCATCTCTTCCGGGCTCAGTTCCAGCTCGTTGATCAACCGGTCGACCTTGTTGATGAATAATACAGGCTTGACGCGTTCCTCCAGCGCCTGCCGCAGCACGGCCTCGGTCTGCGGCATCACCCCGTCGACCGCGTCCACCACGACCAGCGCACCGTCGACCGCGCGCATCGCACGTGTGACATCGCCGCCGAAGTCCACGTGGCCCGGTGTATCGATCAGGTTGATGAGTACCTGGTCGCCCTCGTACTCGTGCACCATGGAGATGTTCGCGGAGTAGATGGTGATACCGCGCTCCTGCTCCTGGTCGTCGTAGTCCATGAATAACTGTTCGCCGGCGAGCTCGTCCGAAATCTTTCCCGCACGTGCCAGCAAGGAGTCAGACAGTGTTGTCTTCCCGTGGTCGATGTGTGCCACGATACCCATATTTCTGATCTGGTCTGGACTTCCGATGACCTCCTGTATCGCCTCTACTTCCCTGTCTGCCACGTGTTAACACCTAGAATAAGGATGAGAGATTTTGCAAGTTTTAAATAACTGTGTCAGGCCTGCTCCTGCATGGAGCTGCCGGAACGGACCATGGTCATGGGTGTCCTGAACGTGACACCGGACTCCTTCTACGACGGCGGCCGGTACGATGATGTGGAAGACGCTGTGGCGCGTGCGGAGCAGATGGTCGAGGCGGGAGCCGACATCATCGATATCGGCGGCGAGTCGACACGTCCCGGCGGCGACCCGCTTCCTGTCGAGGAAGAGCTCGACCGTGTGATACCGGTCCTTGAACGCCTCGACCTGGACGTACCGGTATCGATCGATACACGGAAGCCGGCGGTGGCGGAGGCGGCGCTGGACGCAGGCGCTGAAATCGTGAACGACGTGACCGGGCTGGCGGACGAGGAGATGCGTGCCCTGGTCGCCGAAAGCGGGAGTGACGTGGTCATCATGGACTCGGTGAACATCCCGGTCGACCCCGACGCGGAGACGCCGTACGACGACGTTGTCTCGGATGTGAAGGACCGGCTGCAACAGCAGGTGGGACGGGCGAAAGAGGACGGCATCAGTGACAGCCAGATCATCATCGACCCAGGGTTCGGGTTCGGGAAGGGGTACGACGGCGACCGCGCACTCCTGCAGGACATCGACGCGTTCACAGAACTCGGCTACCCGGTCATGCTCGGGTGCTCCCGCAAGTCGTTCTTCGGCCACGAGTTCGACCTGGCGAAGGAGGACAGACTGGAGGTATCAGTCGCGGCGAACGTCCTCGCCGCGTACAGGGGTGTCGATATCGTCCGTGTCCACGACGTACAGGAGACGGTGAGAGCGTTGCAGGTTGCAGATATGCTCGGATAGAACCAGTTACCGCGCGCCTTCGGCCTCTTTCTCCCGCCGCTCCTTCTCTCTCACGGCGCGGACTGACGAATCGTTCTCGTATGCGCCGATAATCTCCTCGGCGATCGCGTCCGCCGCATCCCCGGATTCTGCGAGCCGGTCCTCGTAGGCGCCCTGTATCAGCATCCGGGTCGCGAGGTCGACACGCCGCTGCGGCGACACTGTCACAGCTTTCCGCGCCATCACTCCACCGCGCTGGTAGGAAACGACTTCCTCCGTCGGTGCAGAGTTCTCGATCGCGGTCACCAGTACCTGTACAGGGTTCTCCCCGGTCTCCTCCTCGATGATGTCGAACGCGTCCTTCAGGACGTTCCACAGCTTCTCGGACTTGCCGACGTTGTGGCCGGACGTGACCGCGTGTTTCTTCCCCTTGTGCCCGGCGACGTACATCCGGTTCAGCACCCGTTCAACGATCTGGACGTCCCCGCGGTAGAACTGCTGGTCCGAATGACGGCCCTTCGACCGCGGCGCCATAACGTTCTCGATATTGATATACCGTTCAAGGCCTGCGTCATGGATTTCGGCCTCTTCAGCGTCCCACCTGTCGAACAACTTGATACCGTCTGTCGCAGTGTCTGTCTCCGTCATCATATCACCGTGTCGGCTTCTCCTTGTTCCCGGCGACAAGCTCTTCAAGCGATACGCCGTTGACCTTGACGACCTGGTACCGGACCGTGGGGAGGTCTCCCTTCGGTCCGCCGGTCGCGCCGCCGATTCCCTCGACGACGACCTCGTCGTGCTCGTCGATGTGTTCGATCGCCTCGTCACCCGGGACGAACGCTGTCAATTGTTTCCCGTTCTTGAGAATCTGCACACGGACACACTTCCGCAGCGCGGAGTTCGGCTGCTTCGCCTCGATAACACGTTTCTCAAGGACGATACCGCGGCCCTGCGGCGACCCTTCCAGCGGGTCGGCCTTCTCCTTCAACTTCAGCATCCGCCGCTTGTAGTCTTTATCGTTCCAGCGGTACTGCTGCCGTTTCTTCCGCAGTTTCCGTGCGCTGTACAGTCCCATCGGCAGGAAAGCCACAATCGTTTAGATTTATAAAGAAGTGGCTATTCGACCCGCACACTGTCGACGTCGAACTCCTTCTGCAGGAACCGTTCCACGATGTCGATGGTCTCACCGCCGCGGCCGACCACCCGCGACCGCTGGTCGCCGTCCACGTCGATGACAGCGACCTCCTCCCCGCCGTCCTCCTCGACGTCGACCCTGTTGATATCTGCGGGGACGAGGTTGTCGACGAACGCCTCGATATCGTCGGCATAGCCGTACACGCGGACATCCATGTCGAGGTTGTCCTGCACCCGCTGGATGGTGCTGCCGCCCTTCCCGACGGCCATCCCTACCTTGTCGTCAGGGACGACGAAGTGCGCAGAATCGTCGTTGATGATACAGTCCTGCACTTCCACCCCGGTAATCTCCTCGAAGACGTTGATTTTCCTGATGGTCTCTGAATCAAATGTGATACTCATCGCAGCTCACGTTATTCCAACAACACTCGTAGCGAACGGCTCCATGCATAGTGCTCCAAGGTCCTCGTTATCGACAGCGGCCTCGGTCACTGTAGCTCCTGCGTCCTCGGCGGCCGCAGTTACCTCTTCAACGATCTCTGCCGGGGCGTTGGCCGCGAACACCACCTGTTCGACCGTGTCGATATGCTTCAATGTCTCTTCCGTCCCGATAATGATAGAACCGGTTTCGGCCGCGGCCTGTACCTCGTCCTCGATACTCATCATTCGTCACCTGCCCGTCCAACCCGATTGGTCAGCCACTCGACCAGGGTGGACCGGGCCTTCCCCTGCTTCTCCGCGGCCAGCACCTGTGCCGGGTCGAGGTCGTCGTCGCGGACGGCGTCCTTCACGTCGCCGACAGTCTCAGCGACAGCTTCTTCATAGTCCCCGTCAACGTCGACACGCTCGGCAAGCCAGTCGACAAGGGTGACACGGTTCCGGTCGCGGATCTCTGCGGCCATCACGTTGGCCGGGTCTGCGCCTGCCTCCACTGTCTCCTTCACCTCGTCGACGTTTTTCTCCACCAGTCCTTCATAGTCGAACCTGTCTGGCTGTTGTTCTTCCACGTCGATAGGGATGGACGGCTCCTCCACGGGTTCTGTGGAAGCGGGGGCGGCCTTCAGGTCGACGCTGCCCGTGCCGACCGGTACCTGCTGGCCGACGATGATATTCTCTATAACCGATTCCAGCGGGTCGACCTCGCCCTTCAGTGCTGCCCCTGTCAGATGGCTTTTCGTCTCCTCGAACGCTGACCTGGCAAGTACCGAGTGCTTGGCACCGACCAGGCCGTACCGTGTTGTCCCCTGGATTTCACCGCGCTTCGTCATCGTGTCCGCGATTATCAACAGCCACCGGACATCGACATTCATACCCTGTTCGTCAAGCGTGTTCTGCAGCTCGCGGAGGATCATCTTCCGTGTCGCCTCGATGCCCAGTACTTTCTTCGTCTCGAAGAAATCGTTGGTCGTCGTCCGCGTCGCGTCCACACCGTCCATCTTCAGTACCTTCCGCAGGTTCACGCCAGCTGTCTGGATCCGCCACTCACCGTCCTCCTCCAGGATGACGACGTGGTCGATCCCTTTCAGCCCCTTCAACCGGATACCCATCGCCTTCTTCTTCACTTCCTGGAGATCGGTCAGGTCGTAGTCATCGGCGTCCGGGTACGCCGTGATCGTGTTACCGTCCCGCTCCACCACGGTACTGGTCGTGTTCTCCTTGACCGATTCAACGATCTCATCGATATCGATCCGGAAATCGTCCAGTACGGACTCGTCGATCGTGAACTCGAGTTCGAGCTGGGCGATATCAAAACTATCCTCTTTCACAACGTCCTCGAACGTCACCTGCTGGATCTCCGCCGCGATCTCCCGCGCATCTTCCTCTGTACGGCGGCCCTCCTCAAGATAGACATCCATGATCGGGGTCTTCGGGTTTTTACGGGCGTCGAGGATTTCGATAAGCCGCGGCAGTCCCAGCGTGATAGATACACGTGCGGCACCGGCCTTGTGGTACGTCTCCATGGTCATCTGCGTCGCCGGTTCCGCCAGGGACTGTGCCCCGACGACACCGACAGCTTCACCGGGTTCGAACCGCATCTGGCTGTACCGCTCACGGAGTTCGTCCTCGTCGTCACGCCCCTGGTATCTGTCTGGTAGTTCTGCTGTCATGGTACCACCCTATACGAGTTCCCCCCGGTCAGATTTCTGCGGGTCGATGCCGTCCTCGCCCGGCGTGAACTGGACGATGGTGTCTTCCGCGTCCCGGATTGTGAAGTCGTAGTCCACGGTCAGGTCCTGGAGCGCGTTCGACACCCGCCGGTACATGTATCCTGATGTCCGTGTCCGCAGCGACTGGTCCATCA
>CAZTXA010000016.1:3219-7550 GCA_964617945.1 uncultured archaeon | reverse complement strand
ACAACATCACCCGCCGCCAGCTCGACGAGGACTGGGACCGGTACAGTACAGCTGTCAACCGGTTCCTTGAACGAGGATATCTGAAATCCTGTGCCTCTCAGGTCCTGCTCCCTGACCGGCTGGAACGTGCAGGGTGGAACCAGGTCATGTTCATGGCGTCCGTCTACCTGCTGGAGCTCTGGCTCGAAGCATTCACGGACCGGGAGCAGCCGTGGACACCGCCGTGACAGGTCGCCGTCCGCCGAAAGACGTGCAGGGGGCGCTGGGACACTGTTATAGTCTTGCCCTCCTATTACCTCTGTGTCAGCTATGCTGCGCGGAACGGATTCCGCAGTGGAACGGGGCGTGGAGCTACTGCGGACGTACAGATACCTCGCTGTCATCGTTGCTGCCGCGGCGGTGCTCCGGGTATACCGTCTCGGCGTGAAGCCGCTGTGGGCGGACGAGGCAGTGTACGCGTTCGCCTCGCAGCAGCTGCTGCGTACCGCCTCACTCGTCCCGTACTACCCGGCGAGCGACACCGTTATCACCGGCCATCCCCCGCTTACGTTCTACATCCTCGGACTGATACAATGGTTCGGCACGTCAGAACTCATCGTGCGGCTGCCGAGCGCAGTATTCGGGATTGCAACAGTCCTCGTCGTGTACCGCATCGGGGTGGAGATATATGACAGGCGGACAGGACTCCTCGCCGCGCTCTTCCTCGCAGTCTCCCCTGTCCACCTGCTGTATTCGCGGGAGGCACTCCCGGTCGCCGCCGCCCTGTTCTTCCTCTCCATCTCCGTCTATTACTTCCTGCAGAGAGACGGAGATCACCGTGCGAGGGACACGGTGGCCGCGGTGGGTGCGGGAGCGGCCGCATTCCTTTCCCATTTCATGTCGCTCTCCCTCGTCTTCTTCCTGCTCCCGTTGACATTCCTATCGGACGGGAAACTATGGGTGAAACGGGCAGCAAAAGCAGTCCTGCCGCTCACGATTTTCGGCGTGATACTGGCGTTCTGGAGCCTTAACTTCAGCGTGCCGCCCAAGACGGGCAACCCCTTCTTCCACGCCTTCGCCGCAGGAAACAGCATAGTGGACGTGGTAGTCACGGTCTCCCGGCTCGTCATACGGTGGGTGTCGCTCGCGGTCACAACGCCCCTCGCGGCATATGTGTCCTTCTGGCAGGAAGTACTGGGGTTCTACTTCGGACGGGTCGCGGCATACCTCACCGTCCCGCTGTTCCTCCTCCCCGCCGCCGACATCGTGAGGACGAGGCAGTTCGGGGAGGACGGGAGGAAGACCGCTGTGCTGTACCTCTGGTTTGCCGGCATCTTCTTCCTCCTCTGTGTCATGATATTCTCGCTGTACTACGAACTGGGGCTGTCCCCGGTCCGCGGCCACCCGTTCCTCGTCCTCCCGTTCGTCCTCCTCACCGCGAAAGGGGCGAGCATGCTGTGGCGGTACGATGATAGACGCCTCTTGATCGTTCCCGCAGTGTTCGTCCTTGTCTCCCTCACCCACGCGCTCCCGGTCGCCGCGGCCACCCCGCTCTACCTGGATACGATAGACTCGCCGGTCTCCCAGTTCAGCAACGACACCTACTTTGAGATCGAGGTGCGGAACGTGGAGGGCCGGCTGCGGCCCGGCGGCGGTATCTGGTTCAACGCCAATTACACACCGTCCGACTACTACACGTTCAAGCAGACGGATACGATTATCTGCGGCGACAACCCCGTCGGGGCGTGGCTGGTCTGCTACCCGAACCACCCTGTCGGATACGGCGACAGCATCGACTGGCGGGCGGCGACAGGCTTCACCGTTTCACGCGCCGACCCGGGCGCCACCGTTTACGTCTCCGTCGCCGGCCCCTTCCTGTACTACCGGGGAACCGGTGAGACGTCGAACGTCCACGACCTCCGCTGCAACGTCGACCACCGCTCCTGCAACCTGACGGAGGACTTCACCGCCGACGGCGTGGTGTGGGTGGTCGCGGACGATGAACGGTACCAGTGGCAGTTGAACAGTGATGAGAAACAGTACCTCACGGAGAACTGTCAGCGCTGGACGGAGGGAAGGATACAGATTTTCCGCTGTCCCTGACCGGAAAATACTTTATTAAGATGGATCAGGAAGGGAAGACAGGGCGACAGGTCGTGGGACAAGGCGATACAGCACCGTTCAAGATGTCGGGGGAGGAGCTAGCTGAGGTACGGAAGGAACGCATCCAGTACACTGTCCGATACGCCTACCAGAACTCCCCGTACTACAGAGCGTTGATGGACGATCACGGTATCTCGCCTGACGACATTCAGGACGTCGCCTCCCTCCGCAGCCTCCCTATCACGACGGGCGACGACATCCGGGACAACCAGCCGCCGGCCGCCAACACGTTCCGACTGCGGAACCCGGATGTCGGGTACCGGTCGGTCGCCCAGACCTCCGGCAGTACGGGGATGCCGAAGACCCGGTTCTTCAGCGGGGACGAGTGGCGGCTGATGATGGAGGCTGGCGCGGAAGCCTTCGCGCTGCAGGGAATCAACCCCGGGATGTCGGTCGTCAACTATCTCCCGTACGTCGGCCTCAACCTCTCAGGCCGGTACCACGAAGGGAGTCTGGCGGAGCACGGATGCGCCACTGTCCCGCTGGCGAACACGGCTATATCGGCGGAGAAGGAGATGAAGTATCTGAAACATTTCGACCCGGACGTTCTAATCGGTACCCCGTCACAGATGGACGCCAAGCTCCGCAAGTTCCTCGATGCCGGGATTGATCCCGCGGAGATTGGTGTCACACAGATCTACGTCGTCTCGGAGCCTATCACGGCCCGGCGGAAGGAACGGCTTGAACAGTACTTCGACGCCCCGGTCAACGACGCACTGGGCATGACAGAGACCGGGGTGGTGTCAAGCGAGACGCCGTCGACGGATTACATGCACGTGCTTGACCACACGTTCGTCTACGAAGTGGTTGACGAGGACACCGGTGAACCGGTCGACCCGGGTGAGCAGGGACGGGTCGTTGTCACGTTCCTCCTGGAGGAGGGGGCGGAGGCAGCGATGCCGCTGCTCCGGTACGCGCCGGGCGACTACGCGACACGGGTCGACAGCGACGGCCCGTATTCAGCGATCCGGGACGTCCACCGTACCGACGACGAGTTCATTGTGGGCGGGGTGAATATGGACCTCCTCCACGTGGAAGAACAGCTCATGTCGGTACTCGGTGAGGGATGGGTTGGTGAGTACCGCGTCATCCTGGAATACGATGAAGACGCGGGGAAGGACGTGATGACCGTGGAGATCGAACCGTACAACGAAGACGTGGACACCGCGCTGTGCAACGATGTGAAGGCGGCGGTGCTCGACAACCACTTCTACCTGGACAAGATCGTGCGGGAGGAGGACTGGGCGGACGTGGCGGTCCGGTCCGCGTCTATCTCCTTCGGCGACGGAAAGCCTGACAGGATTATCGACAGGCGGGAAGGGTGAGATTATCGCAGGATCAGCGTTAGCTGGATGGATTTCTTCCGGAGACGACACCGACCTGGTGGTCGCGGGACTGGAGGAGAAAGGCTACGATGTTGGCCGGGTGAGCGCCGGGGACGCAACACTGCTCTCAACCCGGCGGCCGTTGGCGGAGGACGACATTTTAGTAGGGTTCACCGGGTATCTGAAGTCCGACCACGAGTCCCGCCCGGAGGAAGTCATCCACGACAGCTACACCGAATACGGCGACGCATTCGTGGACACGTTACACGGAGACTACCGGGTGGCGGTGTACGATGGCGTCAAGGAACAGCTCCATCTTGCGACAGACCGTCCGGGTAACCAGCCGCTCCACTACACGACAGGTGGCGATGGATTCCACTTTGCAAGTCATCTGTCGCCGTTGCTGGCGCTTTCCGGTGTCGGCGGAGTCAATACGGACGCGGTACAGCGTTACGTCAGGTCATGGCCTGTCGGATATAGCACCCCGGAGACCTTGATTCAGGGGGTGAAGCGGATGGACCCCTCCCAACGACTGACAGTGTCCGATGGCGCGGTACAGACCGACACCTACTGGACGCCGTTCACAAGCAGTAAGCAGGATATCTCGGACACCGGTGCAGTTGACAGGATTGAGGCGGCGTTAACGGATGCTATCGATACCGCGCTCGACCACCACGGCGACACACCAAACCTCCTTTTCTCCGGCGGGTTGGACTCCTCCCTCCTCGCAGCCATCCTCAGGGACCGGGCGGGAGGCGTCGACACGTATACCCACGGCTACAGGGAGCAGACACTTAAAACTGCAGAGCGCCGAGCAGAGCAACTGGGAACCGATCACCATGAGGTGCGGTGGGAGCGGCGACT
>CAZTXA010000016.1:0-3119 GCA_964617945.1 uncultured archaeon | reverse complement strand
GAGGCCGATTTCCCCGAGATGGTGTTCCACCGCGTCAACCTGTATGTGATGGAGAAATGGCTGCAGGCATTTGTCGACCGGGAGTCACCGTGGAAACAGCCGTCGCCCTAGAATTCGGAGTACGGTCTTGAAATGGTTTCCGCCCACGATTCTACCGTCTGCGTGGCGGGCGTGTCATGGGTCACCAGACTCACTGCGGTGAACACGACGATATTGACAACCAGCCCCCAGAACCCGTTCCAGACACCGAAGAACGACGGCATCCCCGGGACGCCGAGCAGGAGAAGGGCTGTCCCGCCGCCGGCGACGCTGCCGGCGATGGCACCGGTCCGGGTGACCCACCGGGCGCCGTAAAGTGCGGATACGACCTGTGGGAGGACAAGCCCCGAGGAAACTGCGGCAGCCGCTGCCCCGCTCGTCAACAGGAACTGGATGTCAAGCGTGGAGATGGCGTAGGCGATACCGATCGCTGCAAGCACCGTCACCCGTCCCCAGAACACCGTCCGGCGCTCTGACCAGGACGGTCGCATCTCCTGCAGCAGGTCATTGGACACCACTGCAGCGATTGAGTGGCAGATACTGCTGGCGCTGGACATCATGGCGGCGATGGCGGCGGACGCGATAACCGCGAAGATGGCGGTCGGGAAGAACTGTTGATACATGAGCAGGAGGAACTTGTCCGGTGCGACGTCCGGGATGATGGCCGCCCCTGCAAGCACAGTGGCGAACCCGCCGAACTGGGTGAGCCAGAATATACCCATGAACACCCAGGGAAGGTGTTCCATCATCTCGCCGTTCTCGAAGTAGTTGATGCGCATCCAGATATATGGGTGATACAGCCATCCGAGGAAGACAGGGATCGAAAATGTGAGGATGTACCTCCAGTCAAAGACGCCCTGCGGGCCGGGGATGGAGAGCAACCCGGGATTCTGGCTCAGCACTGTCGTGAACGCGTTCTGGACGCCGCCCCCGACCGTGAACAGGAGGACGAGGCCACCGATGAACGATGCCCCGAGCAACAGGATTCCCTGCATCGTGTCGACCCATGCAACCGACTTCATCCCGCCGAGGATTGTGTATATCGCGATGATGAGCGCGATTATCGCGGCCCCGACCGGGACCGGGATAATTCCGCCGGACCCGATTTCAAGGGCAATCCCGATGCCGGAGAACTGTACCTGCAGGTACGGGAGTAACGCCAGGATCATCCCGACAGCGACCACGTACCTGAGCACCTGACTGTCGTAGTACTGTGCGACGGTATCGCTTGGCGTGATATGGGAGAACGATGTACCGACCTTCCATATCCGCGGTGCGAGGAAGTACAGGCTGCCCGCGTAGAACAGCAGGGCGCCTCCGGTGATAGCGATGAACGCGCCGATTCCGAAGTTGAAGTAGAATCCGATGAACCCTATCATGGTAAGGGCGCTGAACTGGCTTGCAGCGATAGAGAAGAACCCGACGAACCACCCGATTTTCCTGTCGGCAAGGAAGTACTGGTCCAGCGTCTTCGACGATGTCGTCTTCCACGCGTAAAGTCCGATACCGAGTGTTATAACGCCGTACAGCCCGATGATGGCGAGCGAGACGACCGGGTCAAACGCCACGGCCCTCACCCTCTGTCGACAACCGGATACGGGCGTTCAGGAAATACAGGGAGAGGATGGCGACCGGACCGATGAAGACAATCCACCAGATGAAGAACGGCACTCCGAGGAAGGAGACGCCGACATCCTGCAGGATGACGCCGCCAGGATACATGTACGCCAGCAGGAGCACAAGTAGGCCGGTCGTCCGAAGTACTCTCGAGCGCGGCATATCCCTACACGCCTCCTCTAGAGAATTGTTTTTATGACTACTGGAGGCCAGGGGTCACACTGGGTTCTTCCTCCCGTGTCGATGCTCCTATATTCAAATAGCTGGAGGTAGCAACCCATCCCGGACGATGGAGCTCACCGACCGGCTGCCGGAAGCGGTGCAGCAGTGGCGGGAGCTGGAGGACTGGGAGATTCCGGCAGTCGGAGGGATATTACTCGTTGCCGCAGTGCTGCGGTTGTTCCGGCTCGGGTCGAGACCGTTCTGGGCAGACGAGGCGGTGTACACGCTTGCGGCGCGTGAGATGCTGGAGAAGGGCTATCTTGTCGCCCACTACCCGGCTAGCGACGCCATCATCACCGGTCATCCCCCGCTCAGCTTCTACGTGCTCGGCGCGGTACAGCAGCTTGGATCGTCCGAGTGGTTGATGCGGTTTCCAAGCGCAGTCTACGGCATCGCAACCGTCGCAGCGATTTACCTTCTTGCCAGAGAAATATACGGGCGGAAAGAGGCGGTCGTCGCTGCGTTATTCCTGGCTGTCTCCCCGGTACATGTTATTTTCTCTCGAGAGGTTCACCCAACTGTCCTCGCATTACTGTTCCTGACAGCCGCCGCATATTTCATTTTCACCATGGTAACCGACACCAGCTTACGGAATATCGGAGGGTTCCTCATATCTAGTATTCTTGCCGTGTTATCCGGGTTTCTGTCGGTGTCGATAGCGGGATTGATGGCCCCAGTATACCTGATACACCGGAACGATGTCGATGTCCGCCGTTACGGGAAATACCTTCTCCTGATTATCCTTGTACTGGGCGCGTCCAGTCTTGTCTGGACGCTTCAGAACAGTGTTCCGCCAAAGACGGACAACCCCTTTGCAGGAGCGTCCGTCGGACTCTCCGACCCGGTATCCGCGGCCGGGCTCATCGTGGACTTTGGCCGGTACATCGTTGAAATCGGTGCAGGCATTCCCTTGCAAGAGTATGTGTCATTCTGGAAAGAGTCGCTGTGGTTCTACTTCGGCCCTATAACAGGGTTCCTTGCAATCCCGTTGTTCTTGGCTCCACTGGTATCACTCCTCTGGAGGCGGGAGCGAAAGGATGAACATGGGCCGACAATATCCCTCTATGTCTGGTTCGGTGCGGTATTCGTCCTCCTCGATATAGTCGTGTTCGCTGCTTACTATGAACAGGGGCTTTCACCGCTCCGCGGCCATCCGTTCTTCCTCATACCCGTGGTACTGCTGACGGCCAGGGGCACGGTAGCACTGTGGCAGTCACGGTGGCGACTGCTTCGTATCATCC
>CAZTXA010000015.1:0-7735 GCA_964617945.1 uncultured archaeon | reverse complement strand
AGTCGTTCCGGCAGAACCCGGACTACGTGGTCGTGGGAGAGGTCCGTGGCAAGGAAGCATCGGTACTGTTCCAGGGCATGGCGTCCGGCCACCCGTCCCTCTCCACGATGCACGCTTCAAACCCGGCAGACGTCGTCTCACGCCTCACAACGCCGCCGATCAACCTGTCGCCCGCGCTCGTCGAGACCCTGGACATCATCGTATCGATGACGCACGCCCGGGAGTGGGGGGAGAACGCGCGCCGCGTCCAGGCCGTGTACGAGATCGAAGACATCAGCGATGAGGGGAGCCCGAGGACCAACCAGTACTTCTCCTGGACGTCGGTGGACGACACGTTCTCGCAGAAGGCTGACAGCACCGTGCTGGACAACATCCAGCAACAGTTCGGACTCGACACCCGGGAGATCCAGCAGGAGCTGAAGGACCGGAAACAGGTGCTCGGGTGGCTGCACGACAACGGGTACACCCACTTCGAGAAAGTGTCCAGCGTTATCTCAGAATACTACAAGGACAAGGACACCGTGATGCAGATGGCGTCCGAGGAGACCGAGGCCGGGTTCGAACAGCTGGTCGACACGGAGAACCAGGAGATGCCGCCGGAGATAGAGCGGGAACGCGCCGAACTGGAACAGGCCGCCGGCCACGTCGCCGACAGCGGCGGGGAGGAAACGGTGGAAGAGGCCGGGCCGGCCGGTCCAGCACCGGAAGATACCGCTCCAGAGAGTGGACCGGGGGCGGCGCCGGGGCAGCCCGGTGGCGGCGTCGACTATGACGCGCTGGTCGACAGCCCGGTGCACACGGTGCGGGAGCAGGTGGACCGGGAAGGACTGGACCCGGAAGCGGTGCTCCGGGCGGAGAAATCAGGGGAGAACCGGGAGGAGCTGACGCGGTGGCTGCGCGGCAAGATCGAACGCCGCGACCTTGAAGAGAAGGAAGCAGCGGAGCAAGAGACAGACGCAGCGGACACCGGCGGGGAGGACCTGTTCGACGAGGAGGAAGAAGGCCTGGTGGAGAACCCGTTCGAGTCCTGACGTCAGCGTTCCTGCACGGTGAACGAACAGACGTCCCCGCCCCCTGCCATACACGTGGTCTCGTGCACCACGAACTCGTTGCCGAGACAGTTCTCGAGGAACCCTGAGAGGTAGCCGGCGATGAAATAGCACATGGACCGGTCTGTGTCCGGCCCGTCTGCGACAAGGACGTTATCCTCCAGCTCGACCACCGCGGGCATCCCCTCGTCGACGCAGGTAAGCGCGCCGATATCCATGGCGTCGAACCGGGCAGCCAGTTCGTCTACCGCGCCCGGGAGGTCGTCCGCGGCACAGTCGAGATACGTACCGGCATATTTTCTCGCGGAGAAGTACAGGAGCTGGTGTGTCCCCATGGACACGTTCTCGAGGCTGTACATGATCTCCTGCAGGAACCCTGCATCGACGGCGTCCGAACTGCCTGGTGCACGGTCGGCGAGCTCGTCCAGCGCCGCCGCGTACCGGTCGTCACCATCCACCGGTATCACCCATGCCGCGCCACAGCCGGTACAGGACGCCGGCGAGGATAAGGTTTCCGAGCATGAAATACACGTTCTGGATGTTCACCACGACATCGACAGGGTGGAACGCTATCACGGTCTCAAGCACTGCGAAGGAGGCGATGAGGGCGATCCCGACCGCGGCAGCGATCCAGCTCACCGGTTCAGGACCGGCCTCGTGCGCCCGGGCCAGGATCCGGATGTAATACGCGACGAACAGGACGGCGAACACGGCCGCACCGAGGTGCAGCGCCAGGACTGCCGCACTCATTCATACACCACCGTCCACACCCTGTACACGCCGGCGAACAGGAATACGAACCCGAGGAACAGCACCGTCGCAGACAGGAGTTGCATCCCTGTAAAGGCGAAATACTGGTTTACCGTGATGAACACGTCGACGGAGGCGTGGATGACGACGAACGCGATACCGATGGTCATGAGGTTCCACGCCCGCGGCGCCTCCGCCACCGCTGTAAGGTGGGAGAGGATCGCGAGGAGGAGGACGATGTTCGCTGCGGCGGTGCCGAGGCCGACCACGGTCACCGCGGCCCCGAAGCTCATGCCTCCACCTCTGCGGTCGATACCATATTGATACCGGCGTCGGTCTCGATCGTGAAGTCAAGCCAGTCCCGTGGATGCTTCGTCTTCACCATCCGCTGCACAGTCATCTTCCGCCCCTCTTCCTCCATCTTCATCCGGAGCAGCCCGTCGGCCACGTAGTTCAGCGTCGAGATGGTTTTCTCGTCGTGCACGCCCTCCTCCAGGCTCATCAACAGGTTGCTGTTGGAGGCCTTGCTCTTCGCCCCGACCACCTGGAGGAACTTGACCGCGGAGCTGGGATTGGTGTACAGGACGAGCGTGGAGACAGAGTCCAGGACGACCCGTTTCCGTCCCTTGCCGAGCTCCTGCATCGCGTCCGCGAGGGTGATGTTCATCTGGTCGAGGTCGCCCGGCCCCTCGATCGCGAACCGGGAGTCCACGTCACCGCCCTCCCGCCACGAATACCCGTCGATGAACACGATGTTGTCACCGAACTCGTCGAAATCCCAGCCGAAATATGCGGCCGTCTCTTTCACCTCTTCCGGCGGACTGTCCAGTGTGATGTACAGCGCCTTCTCTCCTTCCTGCAGCCCCTTGTACACGAACTGGTTGAGGAAGGTGGTCTTGCCGACGCCTGGCGGCCCGATCAGGAGGACAGACGCGTTCTCAGGGAACCCGCCGGACAGGACGTCGTCCAGCCCGGGTACACCTGTCGGCTCACGTTCAACAACACTCATACCGTCATTCCCAAGAGAGCGGTATCCCTCCTCTCATTTATTATTTGCGGGGTGTCGGCAGGGCGAAAAGTTATTTATTGCGCCGCCTGCAATCTCGAACTGGACAGAATGGCACGGGAACGGACCAAGACAGGGATCGACGGGCTCGACGAACTGCTGCAGGGCGGGATACCGCGGACGAACACCGTGTTGCTGGCCGGGCCTGCCGGGTCGGGGAAGACGACGTTCGCACTGGAATACCTGTACCGCGGCGCCACAGAATACGATGAAGAGGGGCTGTACGTGTCGTTCGAGGAGCCGAAGGACGAGCTGCTGGACAACCTTCCGTTCCCGTGGGACCTGCAGGGCCTGATCGATGACGGGATGCTGAACATGGTGAAGTACGACCCGTACCAGTACGAGGATATCATCGACCTTATCCGGACGAACGTGAAGCAGGGGGACGTGGAACGGGTCGTGGTCGACTCCGTCACCGCGTTAAGCCTGTACGTGGAGAACGTGAAGGACGTACGGAAACTGATCCTGGATATGAACGAGGAGTTGAAGAAGGAGGATACGACGACGATATACACCGGGGAGATCAAGAGCGACCAGCCGGAAGAGATCTCACGGTTCGGTGTCGAGGCGTTCATCGCGGACGGCGTTATCACGCTGATGCTGGGAGAACAGGGCTCGGAACTCACCAACCAGATACTGATCCGGAAGATGCGGGGAACGGACCACGACAAGAAGATCCACCCCTTCGACTTCAAATCCGACGGGCTGAAGGTGTACGCGGAGGAGACGTCGCTCTCGTCTGACGGGGGCGACAGCGGCGACATGTTCTGAGGACGATGACATCCGTCACCCGCACCCTGCGGAAATCTGTAGAACGGTTATCGCGAGCGCTGCAGTCCGACACCTACGCAGGAGCCTCGAACGCACTGTTCGGCGGGGTCGCGGACAGGTTCGGCGACTATTTCCTCGACCTGCAGGACGACCTGGAGAAGGCGAACGTCGACGTCCTCTACCGGACGTACGTGGCCGAGATGTTCATGGGGGCGTTCCTCGCCTTCTTCGCCGGGCTCGGCCTGGCGGCGCTCCTGACCGTGATGTACGACCTCCCTATCGTGTTCGTCGCGGTGGCGTGGACCGTGCTACCGCTGACCCTGGCCATCCTTGTCATGCTCGGGATGTACCTGTACCCGGCGTACCGGGCGCGTGACCGTGCCCGTGATATCAACCGGAACATCCCGTTCGCGTTGAACCATATGAGCGCGATCGCCGGGTCCGGCGTCCCACCGTCCTCACTCTTCGAGCTCCTCGTCAATTTCGAGGAGTACGGTGAGATCGCGAACGAGTCGGACGAGGTCGTGACCCGTGTCAAGGTGTTCGGCGACGATGTCACGACCGCGCTGAAGGACGTCGCGAACAAGACGCCGTCGGACGACCTGAAGGAGGTGTTCTACGGGATGGTGTCGACGCTGGAGACCGGCGGCGACCTGAAGGACTACCTTGACGAACGGTCCGACCGCGCCCTGTTCGACTACCGGTTGAAGCGGGAGAAGGAGATCGACCGGTTGACCACGTTCGCAAGCTTCTACACGGCGCTGCTCGTCGCAGCCCCGCTGTTCCTCGTGACCATCCTGGCGGTGCTGGAGACGATCGGTGGCGGCCTCCTCGGCTACCCGATCAAGGCCCGGTGCGGGTTCATCAACGCGTTGCTCGGCGGCTGCCCGATGGGCGTCATCGACGTGGGAGCGTTCGTCATCATCCCGCTTGCAAACATCATCTTCATCGCAGTCCTCGAGGTGACCCAGCCTGAGATTTAACATCGGGCAACGGGTGAAACAGAAGCTGCAGGACATCACCGGGCTGCGGAAGAAGGACCTCATCGTCCTCGTGGTGTCCCTGCTTGTCGGCGGGAGCCTGATCGCTGGCAACTTCATCAACTACGAGAACCAGCAGAACCTGTTCTCCACCAGTTTCCAGGAGTCCCCGCAGGAGCTGACGATCACCGGGAACAGCCCGATGGAGATATCGTTCCCGATCGAGTCGCCGGAACGGATGGAGACGGTCCGTATCACCATCGTGTTCGACGATGTGTCGCCGCAGACCGAGTTCACGTTCCAGGTGAACGAACAGGTCGACTCGGAGGCGAACGGGTTCCAGCCCGGGGGTTCCCAGCTGATAACGCTGTCACCGGACGAGCTCCAGGAGGAGAACACGGTGACGGTGGCCGGGTCCTTCCAGTTCGCCAACCGTGCCTCCGTCAGCCAGGTCACCGTCCGCGGTGCCACCGGCCTGCAGCGGATCGTGTTCCTGCTGCTGAACATCATCGGGATCGTTATCATCATCGGACCGATCCTCATCATCAAGTACCTGGAGTACTCGCGGCAGGCGGAGCTGGAGGAGGAGTTCCCGAACTTCCTCCGGGACGTCGTGGAGGGGACCAGGGCAGGGATGCCGTTGCCGCAGGCCATCCAGAACACGCGGGACAACAACTACGGCCAGCTCACGCCGTACGTGGAGGAGATGGGAGCCAAGCTGGAGTGGGGGATCCCGTTCGAACGGGCTGTCCGCGAGTTCGGACGGAAGACCAAATCCCCGATCGTGCAGCGCGCCATCAACACCATCGTCCAGACCTACCAGGCGGGCGGTGACGTGGCAGGGGTGCTGGAGGCGGTCGGGAACAACCTGAAGGAGATCAGGAAGCTGCGGAAGGAGCGGCAGAGCCAGATCTACGGGGAGATGATCACGGGGTATATCATCTACTTCGTGTTCCTCGCGGTGCTCGTGGTGCTGATCCGGTTCCTCCTGCCGAGCCTCACGTTCTCAGGGGATATCGGCCCGCTCGAGTCCTCCGGCCTGTCCGCTGACGAACTCATCGCGACGTACCGGAGCGTGTTCCGGTTCCTGGTCATCGTCCAGTCGATCTTCTCTGGCATGGTTATCGGCCGGCTGTCGGAGGGAGAACTGAAGGCCGGTGCGAAGCACATCGCCATCCTCCTCGGCATCGGGTACACGGTCGCAGCGGTGTTCATGTAAGGCTTTAAATAGAGCGGAGCGCCAATCTTCACCGGAGATGAACCACTCAGTCGGGCGTTCTGGCGTGTCACCGCTCATCGCGGCGGTGCTGCTCATCGCGTTCACCATGGCGGTCGCCGCCATCATCACGACCTGGGCGACCACGTTCACACAGGACCGGAGCCAGCAGCTCAGCAACCAGAGCGAGCAGATGGTACGGTGCGCCTACGCCGGGATGGACGTGTACGATGTCGAATACGACAGTGCGAACAGCCAGACCGATGTCAGCGTCGAGAACACGGGGACGGTCGATTTCAACAATATCTCGGTCGCAGCGTTCCAGGGCGCCTCCGTCCAGGCACGCACCTTCCTGAGCTCGCTCGCGTCCGGCGAGGTGCAGAGCATCACACTGGACGGGACGGACAGCAAGCCGGACAAGGTCCGGGCGGCGAGCAGGGACTGTCCAGAGGTCGTCTCCGAGGAGACCAGCGTCTCCACAACGTCCTAGCCTGACGCGTCGGGACGGCAGCGCTTTTAACCTTTGACGCGTGGTTCCTAGCCATGTACAGCGACCAGGTCCAGGACATGCTGGACGACGCCGGTGTCACGGTCGGAGACACGGTGCGCGTCGCCACCGGGACGGGCGAGTACGAGGGCCGGTTGATGCCGCAGACCGCGCAGGGAGACCCTGACACGCTTGTTCTCAAGCTGGACAACGGGTATAACACAGGGATCGGGGTCGACGATGATACTGCTGTCGAGCTCGTGTCGGAACGGGGACCCGTCGACGAGAGCGAGGCAGATATACCGGAACACGACCCGGATAAACTGGATATCGCGGTGCTGCATACCGGCGGGACGATCGCGTCCAAGGTGAGCTACGAGGAGGGCGGAGTGAAGCCCGGGTTCGACCCGGAAGACCTGCTGCAGCTGTACCCTGAGCTGTTCGAGACAGCGAACGTGGAGAGCGAGGTCATCGCCCAGATGCTGTCGGAGGACATGGAGCCGGCGCACTGGCAGGAGATCGCGGAGGCCGCGGCGGAGCACCAGGACAAGGACGGCATCATCATCGGGCACGGGACGGACACGATGCAGTACACCGCCGCCGCACTCACGTTCATGCTGCAGGGGATCGACATCCCGGTCGTACTGGTCGGGGCGCAACGGTCCAGCGACCGCCCCTCGTCGGACGCGGCGGTGAACCTCCTGTCGGCCGTCAGGTTCATCGAGGAAGATATCCCCGGGGTGTACGTGTGTATGCATGCCGGGACGTCGGATACCGCGGCCGCGGTCCACCACGGGGCACGGGTGCGGAAGATGCACACGTCCCGTCGGGACGCGTTCCAGAGTATCGACACCGCCCCAGTCGCCGTCGTCGACACTGACGAGGACAGCGTCACCGTTCGTGGGGACGTCTCCGCCCCGGCAGAGGAGTTCGAGCTGCAGACCTCACTTGCCACGGACGTCGGCCTGTTGAAGACGCGGCCCGGGCTCGGACCGGACGAACTGGACCGGTTCGGGGACAGTTCAGGCCTGGTTATCGAGGGGACAGGACTGGGACATATGCCGGTCAACGCGTTCGACGACCACACCCAGCACCATTCGGACGTTCTCGACACGCTTGAAGAGATCGCAGCGGATACCGTGGTCGTGATGGCGTCGCAGTGCATCAACGGACGGGTGAATATGAACGTCTACGATGCCGGTGTGAAGATCCAGGATGCGGGCGTTATCTCAGCGGAGACGATGACGCCGGAGACCGCGTACGTCAAGCTGATGTGGGTGCTGGGGCAGGCCGACACGCGTGAGGAGGCGGTGGACCTGTTCCAGGAAAACGTTGCCGGAGAGATCGTGGAAAGGGAAGAATATGACGGATTCAACTGACTACGACGAGCTCGGGTTCCGGTGCGGGATCGAGATC
>CAZTXA010000014.1:0-8464 GCA_964617945.1 uncultured archaeon | reverse complement strand
GGTAACCTCGCGTATATCACCGGCGGCCAGCACGCCGGCGAGACCGCAACGGTCAAGACGGTCAACGTGCAGCCGGGGTCGCAGCAGAATACTGTCACGCTGGAGTCAGACGACGGCGAATTCCAGACGGTTGAAGGAAACGTATATATGATCGGAGAGGACGAGCCGTTGCTGGAGGTGGACCGCGGTGAATGAGCTGCAGCAGATCCGTGTGGCGAAGGTTACCGTGAATATCGGTGTCGGCGAGGTCGGCGAAGACGTTGACAGGGCTGTCGACCTGCTGGAGACGCTGACAGGGAAGCAGCCCGTGAAGACTGAGTCCACCGGTGCCGCACAGGGCTTCGGGAAGCGCAGCGGACTGAACATCGGTGCCAAGGTGACGCTGCGGGGAGAGGACGCGGCAGAGTTCCTGGAGCGGGTGTTCGCGGCGAACGATAACGAGGTACCGGAAGGGGTGTTCGACACGCAGGGCAATTTTTCCATCGGCGTATCAGAATACATCGACATGCCCGGCGCCCGGTACGACCCGGATATCGGGATGCAGGGGTTCGATGTCGCTGTCACCCTGGAACGGCCGGGTAAACGGGTGGCGAAGCGCGACGACGAGAGCGATGTCGGCGATGATCACGCAGTGACACCGGACGAGGCGAAGGAGTTCGTGCAGGACCGGTTCGGTGTCGACCTCGTCTAACGGTATTAAAAGTTTGTTAACAGGGGAAATCAGACCATGAGCTACGAAGGCGTCCGCAAACAGCTGGAAGAGAAGCACGGCAAGCTCGAGAAGTTCCGGAAGCATAACAAGCCGAAGGACCGTGACTTCGGCAAGTCGAAGCGGAAATGCCGGCGCTGCGGCAGGACCGGGCGCGGTATCATCCGCAAGTACGACCTGTACTACTGTCGGCAGTGCTTCCGCGAGATCGCGGAGCGGCTCGGGTTCAAGAAGATGAGTTAGGTACGATAACGATGCAACAGGATATCCTGGCGGACGCGTTGAGCGCAGTGAAGAACGCGCGGCGGACCGGTGAGAACGAGGCAGTTATCGCTCCCACGTCCGGCCTTGTCAAGGACGTGCTCAAGGTACTGCAGGAGAACGGGTATATCGGCGTGTTCGAGGAGATCGACGACGGGAAAGGCGGGAAATTCAAGGTCGAGGTCAACAACCGCCTGAACGACTGTAACGCGGTCAAGCCCCGGTTCTACGTCGGGAAGGACGGGTACCGCGAATACGAGGAGCGGTACCTCCCTGCTCAGGGCTTCGGGCAGCTGATCGTGACCACGCCGAACGGTGTGATGGACCACGAGGCCGCCCGGGAGAACGGTGACGGGGGCGCCATCCTCGCGTACGTGTACTGAGGTGATATGCTATGGAACAACAGGTAACGGTGCCGGACGGAGTCGATATCGACGTGGAGAACGGTACCGTTACGGTGACGGACGGGGAGACAACGGTGGAAAAGACGTTAGACCACCCTGATATCACCGTCACCGTCGACAACGGTACGGTCACTGTATCGGAGGATGCAGGGCGGCGTGATATCGAGGCGCTCGTCGGCACCTATGCGAGCCATATCCAGAACATGGTGCACGGCGTCACCGACGGGTTCGAGTACCACATGCAGGGGTTCTACTCGCACTTCCCGATGGACATGGCTGTGGAGGGGGACACGTTCGTCATCTCCAATTTCATCGGGGAACGGTCCACACGCGAGGTCCCGATCCCTGACTCTGTCGAGGTAACGATCGACGGCGAGGACGTCATCCTGTCGGGACCGGACAAGGACGCGGTCGGACAGACCGCGGCAAACATCGAACAGGCGTGTTATAAAGGCGACCGGGACCCACGGAAGTTCCAGGACGGTATCTATATCACCCAGCGCGGGGTGGCGGCAGATGAGTGACGATTTCAAGCGGCAGAACAGCCACAAGCACAAGCGCGTCCCGGATTCGTGGCGGCGGCCGCGCGGCACGCATTCGCCGCGGCGGAAGGAGGAAAAGCACGCCGCACCGGTTCCGAAGCCGGGATACCGCACCCCTGCCGATGAACGGGGCAAGCACCCGTCCGGCTACGACGAGGTGCTGGTGCACACGCCGGCCGAGCTGGAGGACGTTGACCCGGAGACAGAGGCAGTCCGGATCGGGTCGTCGGTGGGCGGGCGGAAACGGGAGCAGATCCGTGAAACAGCCGAAGAACACGATATCAAGCTGCTGAACGCGGGTGACGAGTGATGGTCGGTACAGCGTTCTACCGGCCTGGAACCGAAAAATGTCCGAACTGCGGAGACTTCGGTGTCGAAGAAGAGGACCACCAGAAGTGTCCGGCATGCGAGACCCGGTTCAACGAGTACATGGTGCTGGAGGAGGGCCGGAACGTCCAGTTCAAGAACAACTAGGTGGATACAGATGACAGACCTATCAAGCCAGAAGCGGATGGCGGCCGACATCCTCGGTACCGGCGAGTCACGGGTATGGATCGATCCGGACCGGACCGAGGACGTTGAGGGCGCTATCACGAAGCAGGATATGCGGAACCTGATCGAGTCCGGCGTCGTCCGGAAGAAGGACAAGAAAGGCGTCAGCCGGCAGTCCGACCGGTCTACCGGTGACGGCCCCGGCTCTCGCAGCGGTACAGCCGGCGCCCGCAAGTCCGACAAGGAGAGCTGGGCGGAGAAGATCCGGGCGCTCCGCTCCGAACTGAAACAGATGCGGGAGGACGGAGAGATCACGTCCTCGCAGTACCGGGAGCTGTACGACAAGGCGTCAGGCGGGTTCTTCCGGAACAAGAAACACATGCAGCTGTATATCGAGAAGAATATCGGTGACGAGTGATGGCGGACGGACCGAACTACGAGATGCCGCTGAAGCGGCGGCGCACCGGGACCACGGACTACGGGCACCGCCTGGAACTGTTGAAGTCCGGCGACCACCGCGCGGTTATCCGTATCTCCAATAATCATGCACAGGTACAGCTGGTGCAGTACGAGGACGACGGTGACAAGACCGTTGCTTCCGGGTTCTCCGGTGAACTGGAGGCGTACGGGTGGGACGGCCACACCGGGAACCTGGCGGCCGCGTACCTGGCCGGGGTGCTGGCAGGCGCACGTGCCGCAGCCACAGGTGTCGACAGGGCGGTACCGGACTTCGGCGCGGAGTCGCCGGAATACGGCGGCAGGTACTACGCGGCTGTCGAGGGGTTGCAGGACGGCGGCATCGACATCCCTAGCGAGGCGGCAGTTTTCCCTGCAGAGGGGCGGGTCAACGGCGACCATCTTGAGAGCGTCGATAGCGACGCTGTTGACGAGGTTAAAAAGAATATCGCGGAAGAGTACGGTGAGGCGTGATGGCGGACGACAACGAAGAGATATGGCATCCGAAGACGGATCTCGGCAGGAACGTGCTGAGCGGTGACGTTACCGATATCAAGCAGGTGCTACGGAGCCGGGAGAAGATCAGGGAGCCGCAGATCGTAGACCACCTCATTTCTGACCTGGACGAGGAGGTTATCCTTATCGGCGGTACACCGGGGAAGGGCGGTGGGAAGCGGCGTATCGTGTCCCGGCGGACTGTCCGGATGCACAAGTCCGGCCGACGGTTCAATACAAAATCGATGGTCGTCGTGGGCAACCATGACGGGCTTATAGGTGTTGCGGAGGGGAGCGCGGACGATACACGGGACGCTATCGACAAGGCACGGGACAACGCCAAGCTGAACATGATGGAGGTACGGCGGGGCTGCGGGTCGTGGGAGTGTGGCTGCGGCGAGCCGCACAGCATCCCGTTCACCGTCGAGGGCAAGTCCGGGTCGGTGGAGGTCGAACTGCAGCCGGCACCACGTGGTATCGGCCTTGCAGCATCCGAGGGAATCCGGAAGACGCTGGAGCTGGCCGGGATCGAGGACGCCTGGATCAAGTCCCGCGGCAACACGCGCACCCGTGAAAACCATATCAAAGCAGTGTTTAACGCACTCAACCAGTTAAACGAGATGAAGACCAGCGACCAGATCGAAGAGGCAGCTGGCATCATCGAGGGAGAGGTGTGACCGGTGCTTGCAGCCGTCCGTGTCCGCGGCATCCCTGACACGCCGGATAACGTCTCGGCGACGCTGGAATCGCTGCAGCTTACGAAGAAGCATATGTGCGTCGTACTGGACGACGATGACACGGCACGGGGTATGCTGGATACTGTGAAGGACTTTGTCGCGTACGGCGAGGTCAGTGACGAGACGGTCGAGGCCCTGGACGCCGACAACGGCCCCGTTCGACTGTCGCCGCCGTCCGGCGGGTTCGCAGACCCGAAGCGGCGGTACGGCCAGGGCGGGTCGGTCGGGAACCGGGACGACATGGACGAACTGCTGGACCGGATGCTATAGGTGAATACGATGGGAAATAAAGACCGGGGAAGCGGGTCACACGGCCGCGGTAACGGCAAGAAAGGGAGAGGCGCCGGTAACCGCGGTGGGCGCGGCAACGCCGGGTACGGGAAGAAGGCGAAGCACAAGAAGCAGGAGGCGTGGAACGAGGGATACGAGCTCGGTGAAAGCGGGTTCACCCGGCCACAGGCCACCGCGGAGGAGACGACCGCGATCAACCTGCGGGATATCGACCAGCGGATCGACGCGTTCGTGGAAGCGGGCGTGGCCGAGGAGGACGGCGACGGCTACGTGTTCTACGCCGACGAGGCCGGCTACGACAAAGTGCTCGGCGGCGGACGGTTGACGAAAGATATCGATGTCCGTGCAGAGGATTTCTCCAGTAGCGCAGTACAGAAGATTGAGGACGGTGGGAACGAGGCGATAGAGGAGTAACAGCCATGTCGCTCCTTGTCACACTATCTGAGTACCTCCCTGCAGTCAAGCGGCCTGACCGCGATCTATCGTTTCGAGAGAAGTTGACCTGGACCGGTATCATCCTTCTCGTGTACTACGTGATGAGCGAGGTCGTCATCTACGGCGCGAGCTCGCAGCAGCTGGCGCAGTTCCAGCAGCTGCAGACGATCCTCGGGTCGCAGATCGGGACGCTGATCACGCTCGGTATCGGTCCGATCGTGTCCGCGTCCATCATCCTCCAACTGCTCGTGGGTGCGGACATCCTGCCGTGGGATACGAATACAAGCGAGGGCCGGGCCAAGTTCCAGGGGACGCAGAAATTGCTGTCCTACGCGTTCGCTATCTTCGAGGCGTTCGCGTTCGTGGGGATGGGCGCTATCACGCCGGCACAGGCAGGCGTGATCCCGTTCCTGGTTGTCGTGACACAGGTCGCGATGGGCGGCTCGTTCATCATCCTCATGGACGAGGTTATCTCGAAGTGGGGATTCGGGTCCGGTGTCTCCCTGTTCATCCTGGCCGGCGTGTCAAAGACCATCCTCATCGCCACGCTCAGCCCGTTCACCTCTAGCGTACCGCCGAACCTGTGGTTCGCAGCTGAGGCGGCGGGGCAGGGACCGAGCGGGGTGATACTCCAGGTTGTGACCGGGAACATCCAGACCGTCGGTATCATCGGCCTGATATCAACGCTTGTCATCTTCCTGATCGCGGTGTACGCACAGGCGATGCGGGTCGAGATCCCGTTGACGTTCGGTAACGTCCGCGGGTTCGGGCAGAAATGGCCGCTCAAGTTTATCTATACCAACGTTATCCCGGTCATTTTCGTGGGCGCGCTCCTCTCCAACTTCCAGCTGATGGCGTCGTTGATGACGCAGCGCGGCATCGAACTGTCCATCAACGGGTTCTACATCGTCGGGAAGTACTCCGGTGCCGCCACACCGTCTGCAGATACACTGATATACTACTTTTCGGCCCCGAACGGCCTTATAACGAACGTTGTCAACTCTCTCACGACGCTCAGCCTGCAGGTGCCGCCGACACAGCTCATCCAGATGCTCGTCTACACGAGCTTCTACATGGTCGGCTCCGCGGTGTTCTCCATCTTCTGGATGCAGACATCGGGGCAGGACCCGCGGAGTGTAGCGGAGCAGATCGCGAACATCGGGATGAAGGTGCCGGGGCACCGGAAGGATACGCGGGTCATCGAGAAGATCCTGAACCGGTACATCCCTCCGCTCGCGGTGCTGGGCGGGGCGTTCGTCGGGTTCCTGGCGGCGGTAGCAAACTTTACCAACGCGTTCGGCGGCGGTATGGGCATCCTGCTCGCGGTGATGATCTCCTACAAGCTGTACGAGGAGCTGGCGAAGAAGCACATGGAGGAGATGCACCCGGCGTTCCGCAAGTTCATGCAGGAAGGCGTCTGAAAACGCTTATAAAGGTGGCAGCGGGGGCGCAGGTATGAGCTACGCGGGTATCTACGGGTTTCTCCTCAGTGTGATGGAACCAATCTTCCCGTACACCTTCGACCCGTTGTTCGGGCCGTTGCTCGCCGTGGGAAGCCCGGCGACAGGGGCGCGTCTCACCATCGTGGTGGTCACTGTAACGATGGCGGTGCTGTATTCTGTCATCACGTACTGGTTGATGGACCGTGAACGGTACCAGGAGGTGAAGGAGGAGATCTCCGATCTGCAGGAGAAGATGAAGGAGGCGCAGGAGGACGAAGAGCTCGGCGAGAGTACTGACCATATGAAGGAGAGTTTCAAGAAGCAGATCGAGATGTTCAAGGCGCGGCAGAAACCGATGCTGGTGACGTTTCTGCTGTTCTTCCTTGTCTTCCCGTGGCTGTTCGCGACGTTCACACCGGTCGCCACACTGCCCGCGGACGGCGATGTGTACAGCGGTACGTTCGAGTTCAACGGCCGGGAAATGGGGATGACGGTGCAGAACGAGTCCGGAACCGCCGCCGTCGTGGTGGACGGCGAGTCGTACGAACAGGGAGAGAAATTTATGATGGGCGATCTGCCGTGGAAGGTGGAGAGCATCTCCACGGACGGTACGGCAGAGGTGAAGGTCGGGGCGGTCATCTGGCGCTCGCCCATCGGGCTGCCCCTGATAGGGAACGATGTCGGATGGCTGGCGACATACATCCTCTTGAACATCCCTGTGACGATCTTCCTCAGCAAGAAGCTCGGCATCCAGTGATTTCTTTTTAATAGCTCCAGCGTGACGCGGCTATATGCTCCCTGCAACAGCGAACCAGGAGAAGGACTGGCACGTGGTCGAGGACGTGGAGACGGACTGGGACTACGGGGAGCGGCCGGAGCAGCGTAGCGTGGAGGATAAACTGGCGAACGGGCTTGTCGTCGTTGACAAGCCGGACGGACCGCAGTCGAACCAGGTATCGGTGTGGGTGAAGGATATACTCGACAGAGGCAAGGCCGGGCACTCCGGGACGCTGGACCCGCACGTCACCGGTGTACTGCCGGTAGGGCTGGACCGGGGGACGAAGGTGATGGACCCGCTCAGCCGGGCCGGGAAAGAGTACGTCGGCGTCGTAGGACTGGGCGAGGAACGTGACCGGGAGCGGGTGGAGGAGGTTGCCTCGTCGTTCATCGGGACTGTGACACAGCTCCCGCCGGAAACGAGTGCAGTGAAGCGGGAGGAACGGGAGCGCGACATATACGATCTGGAAGTGGTAGAGGTCGACGGGACGGATGTCCTGTTCCGTATGGAGGTCGAGAAAGGATTCTATGTCCGCACGTTCTGCGAAGACATCGGTGCAGCGCTCGACACCACGGGGGAGATGGCGGAGCTGCGGCGGACAACGGTCGGCACGTTCACTGAAGAGGACACGGTGACGCTGCAGCGGCTGACAGACCAGTACGCGTTCTGGCAGGACGGGAAAGAGAACGACCTCGACAAGATCATATTGCCGGTCGAGGCCGGTGTCCGCCACCTGAAGAAGGTGATCGTGAAGGATTCCGCGGTCGCAGCCCTGGCGCACGGCGCGGACCTCGGTACGGGCGGGATCGCCAAGCTGCAGAACGGTATCGAAGCCGGGGAGCTGGTGGCGGTACTGACGTTGAAAGGTGAGCTCGTGGCGACGGCGACGGCAGCCATGTCCACACCGCAGATGGTGGACGGCGAGGGGACGGCAGCGACGCTGGACCGTGTATACATGCAGAAAGACGTGTATCCGAGGGAGTGGTGAGAGTGGGTCGGGCCAGACACCGGGTGGCAGTCGACGCAATCATCGAAAAAGACGACGAGATCGTGTTGATACAGCGTGACAGGGAACCGTTCAAGGGGCAGTGGGCGTTGCCCGGCGGCCATGTGGAGGACGGGGAACAGGTGCGGGACACTGTCCGGCGTGAGGCCCGGGAAGAGACCGGTCTCGATGTTAAGGCCGACGGGATACTCGGCGTGTACGACGCGCCCGGCCGGGATCCGCGCGGCCCAGTCATCTCCATCGTCTACACCTGTTCCACGGGCGGGGAAGCGCTTGAGGCGGCCACGGACGCCGCCGACGCACAGTGGTTCCCCGTAGACGAGCTCCCTGAAGAGCTGGCGTTCGACCATAGAGAGATACTGGACGACTATCTGGCCGAAGGATAGCGGATTTTAAAGCATTCTCCGTCAAGACAG
>CAZTXA010000013.1:0-9208 GCA_964617945.1 uncultured archaeon | reverse complement strand
GCCTGCGGCGGCACGTGCTGAAATCAGCAAAGTGCGGCCGGTTCCATCTTCGAAGGAGTCTGGAATTACCCTGTCTCTTTATATACGCTAAGCAAGAGGTAAGCTCCATGGCCGATACCACGACCATGGACCGCGATGTCTCCGTGGACGACCTAAAGGCGGAACTCGCAGCGTCTCTCCTCGACGCGGCCGAGGGCAGGACTATGGATCCTGATACTGCTCGAGAACGTCGCGGAAGAACAGGATAGCGTCCCTCATACTCCGCGAGAGTTTCACTGCCTCCGGCTTCGACAGTATCTTCAGGCAGTACACTGTATCGTCACCGAGATATTTCACATACGTTCCCTCCAGGAACCACGCCCGGTAATCCCGTCCAAGGTTCATCTGGAGCAGGGGATGCATCGGGCCCGACAGGTACTTATCGAACGCCTGACCGGGTGAGGCTCCCAGGTCAAGATTCCGTTCCACGTCCCTGATTTTGCTCCAGAACGTCTCTTCGACGTCGCCGGAGACCCGCTCCAGATCGGTAAGAGCGCTTTCCGTCACCTCGATGTCCATCCCCGTACCACGGTCGCTGACCGCATTAAGAACAGGTCAAAATTCCATCTCCAGAAATAGACGGAACCAGTTCCATCCTCTCCCACAACCTGGGACAGGTACGCCCTGCTGTCCGCAGCCGCTAGGAGTATCAGAACGCGTTCGTCACGCCGTCGCGTCAGCGATTATCTTGTAGAACAGGGCGAGGATGGCACCGATCTCGAGCGCCGCACCCGTGATGAAGACGCCGAGAGAGATCGCACTCACCAGGAACGGGCCGGTGCCGCGGCCGTGCCACGGCATCATCCAGCCGCTGCCGAACACCGTCAACACACCGCCCAGCAACGCCACACCGACCAGCACCAGCACGTCGCGGCTGGCGATGTACCGCAGCGCGTCCTCCGCGTCCATCGTATCCATACCGCGATACAGGTGCCCGATAGTTAAAAAATCAGTGCCGTCCCTACTCGTCGCCGAGCAGCCGTTCCTTCTCGTCCTCGAACTCCTCCTCGGTCAGCGCGCCGTCCTCCTTCAGGTCCTGCAACCGTTCCAGCTCGTCGATACGCTGCTTCTCCGTCGCCACGCTCCGTTCCTCCAGCAGCAGTTCGCCTTGGTGCTTCACCATGACCAGGTAGACCACCACGCCGAAGATGTTGAACGCGAGCACGATCCCGATCCACAGCACCTGTTCCATGACCTGCATCCGGTCCTGGTTGACGAACACGTCGAAGATAACGTAGAAGGTCAACAGGAAGCCGAGCATGCCGATGAGCATGACGCTGCCGAACAGGAACGGGAGCGCGAGGTCGACGACCATACCCTGTGCCGGCCACCTGTACTTTTTATACGTCAACCCTGCACCATTTTAATAGTCACTCTTCGGTGGTGACTCCGTGAGAAGTAGTACTCGGTTAAATACATTTTTAATAGAATCATCCGCATCCAAGGAGGTGCCGCGATGAAACAGGTGATAGCGATACGGACTGATATCGACATGAGCACGGGAAAGATGGTGGCGCAGGCGTGCCACGCCTCCCTCGGCGCCTACCGCACCGCCACCGACACCGCGGCAGACCGGTGGGAGGCCGACGGCGCCAAGAAGGCCGTCGTCACCGCGGACAGCAAGGACGAGCTGGAGCAGCGGTTCAAGGAGGCGCAGTCCCAGAACATCCCGACCTTCCTCGTGACAGACGCGGGCGAGACCGAGCTCGACCCGGGGACGGTGACAGCGCTCGGTGTCGGCCCCGCGAACGATGAAACCATCGACAGTATCACCGGCGACCTCTCCCTCCTGTAAGTGAACCACCAATGGAACTCCCCACCTGGACGTACGCATCGGACACCGACGGCATCGGTGGCAGTATCAAGGAGCAGATCGACGACTTCGTCGTCGAGGAGATCGCAGACCACGAGACCGGGGAGGACGGGGACGCGGTCATCATCCGGATGAAGAAGTTCAACATGACGACCATGGAGGCCATCCGCGAACTCTCCAACATCCTGCACGTGTCGAGGAAACGGTTCGGGTACGCCGGGAACAAGGATAAACGCGCCATAACGACCCAGTACGTCTCAGTAGAGGGGCTGGACGAGGAGGACCTGCAGCACGTGTTCATCCCGGACCTGGAGATCGACGTCCTGGGAACAGGCGATCCCATCGGCCTGGGCGACCTGGACGGCAACCGGTTCGACATCGTCGTCCGGAACATCGCCCACCCGGCCGATGACATCCGGGAACGGATCGAGGCCATCACCGACGAACTGGACGGGCACATGCCGAACTACTTCGGCCGGCAGCGGTTCGGCAGCGGACGCGCCGTGACACACGAGGTGGGCCGCCTCCTGCTCCGCGGGGACTATGAAGACGCAGTCTGGACGTATATCGCGAAGCCGAGCGACCAGGAGCACGAACAGATCCGGAAGGTGCGGGAGGAGCTGTGGGAGACCCGGGAAGTGGAGAAGGCCGCGGAGAAGTTCCCGGAACAGTACCGGTACGAGAAGATCCTGCTGTACCACCTGGCGAAGAACCCGTCCGACTACGCGGGCGCGATCAAGCGCCTGCCGGAGGGGCTACAGACCCTGTTCATCCACGCATACCAGGCCTACGTGTTCAACGTCGCTCTTTCTGACCTCGTCGCCGACGGCTTCGACGACTTCTCCGCCGAACTCCCGCTCGTCGGGTACAAGACCTCGCTCCGGGACGATACCGGGGACCAGACCATCGCCGACACCATCGAGGAGGACGGCATCTCGCAGGACGACTTCAAATTGCAGGACTTCCCGCACCTCCGCACCGAGGGCGACTACCGGCAGTGTTTCGTCCCGTTCCGCGACTTCGAGCTCGGCGAGGTGGACAGTGACGGGCTGAACATGAACCGGCGGAAGGCAGAGATCAGCTTCGAGCTGGACAGCGGCAGTTACGCGACCGTGTTCCTCCGGGAACTGATGAAGGACGACTGAACCCCCGCCTGTTTTTAACCTGTAACGTGGTACCCATCGGCATGGACAGACGTGTCGCCGCCGTCCTCGCCGTCCTGCTCCTCACCGGGTTCGCTATCCGCGCGGCACCGGTCAAGACCGGCTATCACTACTGGGACGAGACCGTGTACCTGCAGCACGGCGAGATTCTGGCCGGCGACCACCCGGACAACTACAACGAGTTCGACTTCCGCCCGCCGCTCCTCTCCCTCATGCTCGCCGGCATCTTCCTCATCACCGACTCTGTAACCGCGGTGCACCTCCTCCTGTCACTCCTCGCCACGGCAGGCATCCTGCTGACGTTCCTGCTCGGCCGCCGCCTCTTCACCCCGGCCACCGGCCTCATCGCGGCCGCCGCGTACACGCTGTCCATCGAGCATATCACCTTCTCCCATGATATCCTGGTCGACGCCGTCCTCCCCGTGCTGTGGCTGGGCACCGCACTGCTCCTGCTCCGCGCCCTCGAGACACGGGACCGGTGGACAGCCGCCGCAACGGGGGTCGTGGCAGGCCTGGCGGTGCTGATGAAGTTCACCTCCCTCGTCATCGTGCCCGCGGTCGCCTGCGTCGCCCTCGCCTGGCACTACCGCCAGTCCAGGAGCCGTACAGGGGCTGTCCGCCGTACCGTGGAGTGGCCGGGGGGCTGGGCCGCGGCGGCAGGGTTCGCGCTCGCCGTCACCCCCTACCTCGCGTGGAGCCATATCACGTACGGGTCGGCGTTCCACACCGTGGTCACAGCGGCCCACCTCTCCGGCGCCGCAGACCCGTTCCTCACCTACATCACCGGTGCAGGGGCCGTCATCGGCGTCCCGTTCCTCCTCGGCCTCCCTGTCTTCGCGGCGGCTGCCCGTCGCGACTGGTTCGGACCCGTAACGGTCACCGTGTTCGTCCTCGCCCTGTACCTCCCGCTCCAGTTCCTGGTGCCGAACAGGGAGCTCCGGTTCCTCCTCCCCGCGATGCCGTTCCTCGCGGTCGCAGCCGCGTCCGGCATCGAGACCGGTGCCCGCCGCCTCAGCACAGGCCGCTGGGTGTGGATCGCCGCGGCCCTGGTCGCAATAGCAGCCATCCCGGTATGGGCACACCCCGACGTCCAGCACGTCCGGGACGGGACGTTCACAGCGCACAGCGAGCCACCGACCTACGACGCCGCCGTCTGGCTCCGGGAGAATACGAGCGAGGACGCTGTCCTCTACACCAACTACAAGTGGCCGGCGCTCGGGTACTACTCGGAACGGGAGATACAGTTGCTGCCGGTGGAGGAACCGTTCCAGGACCGTATCGGCGAGGAACTGCCGCGGCCAGGGTACGTGTACCACTCCACGGAGGCGCCGGACGGCCGCGACCCGTCGCTGTCCTTCCTCCGGTCCGACCCGCGGTTCACCCACGTCCGGACGTTCAACGGGACGGTCCGGCTCTTCCACTACACCCCGGCAGGATAACGTGTAGCGCCGGGAATCCGGTCGCAGATGCCGTGGACGCACGGAGATTTAAATGTAATCCATGCAATGGCTGCTAGTATGGAGCCGCTCACACTCGTCTACCTCGGGTTCTTCGCAGTCATGATATACTCGACCACGCTGTGGATCCTCGTGTACGGGTTTAACCGCAGCGATGTCCACTACGACCCGGATGCTGCCGACCTTCCCGGGGTCACGTTCCTCGTCCCGGCGTACAACGAGGAGGACACGGTCTCCGAGACGCTGGAGCGGCTGCTCTCCCTGGACTATCCCGAGGACAAGCTGGATATCATCGCGATCAACGACGGCTCCACGGACAACACGTTGGAGCGGATGCAGGAGTTCAAGGACGAGATAACGATCATCGACAAGGAGAACGGTGGGAAGGCGCACGCGCTCAACACCGGGCTGGAACTGGTGGAGACGCCGTACGTCGCCTGTATGGACGCGGACTCCTTCCCGACCGAGAACTTCCTGAAGACGATGATGGGGCGGCTGGAGGAGGACCGCGTGAAAGGGGTGACCCCGGCGTTCCTGGTGCGGATGCCGGAGCGGTGGGCGGAGAAGGTTATCTGGACGGAATACGTGTTCCAGACGTTCCTGCGCAAGATGTTCGCACTGTTCGACGCCCAGTACGTCATGCCGGGCCCGGGCAGCGTATACGATACCAGTATCGTGAGAGAGCTCGGCGGCTGGGACGAGGAGACACTGACAGAGGACATGGAGATCGCCCTACGGATGTACGAGCAGGGCTACCGGATCGAGAACAGTACGAACGCGTACGTGGAGACCGAGACCCCGCCCACGCTCCGCGAACTGTTCCGGCAGCGTATCAGGTGGTACCGCGGCGGTATCAACAACTACCTCAAGTACCGGCACATGATCGGGCGGCGGGAGCACGGCAACCTCGGCATGTTCCTCATCCCGTTCAACCTGATCTGGCTGGTCGTCATCATCTCCGTGGTCGGCCGCACCCTGTACACCCTGTTGAACGTGGTGTACACGAACATCCACCAGGCGTTGCTGGTCGGGTTCCAGCCGCCGACGTTCAGCCTCAGTATGCAGTCACTGCACATGTTCCACCTGTTCGCCGCGTTCTTCGCACTGTCCGGCGTGGCGAACGTGTTGCTCAGCCTGCGGACGGCGGACGAGGACATCGCGCTGCGGGAGCGGAAGCTCCACTACGTGCTGTTCCTGTCCATCTACCCGGTGCTGTTCGGGCTGTTCTGGATCGCCGCCATCATCACGGAACTGATGAAAGGTGAACGGGCATGGTAGAACGGCCGCTGAGCTGGGAGTACATGCTCGCCGCCGGCATCATCACCGCGACGCTGATGGCCGGCATCTTCTTCATGGGGCAGCAGCTCAGCGACCGGAAAGTGTCCGCCCTCGAGACCCAGGTGGAGGAGTTCACGCAGGAGCAGCAGGAGCACGACCTGACGCGGCGGCTCGCACTGAACCTGCCGGAGAACAACTGCCGGGCGCTGAACATCGCGGTCCGGCAGACCATCACCGACGTGAAAGACCTGCAGGACGAGGTCGCCCGGTACGAGAACTCGCAGAAGATCGAGAACAGGGACTTCACACTGTTGAAGAAGCGGTATATGAACGCGTTGCTCGAGTACTGGCTGACCGCGCAGAAGATCAGGGACCGGTGCGGGTCTGACATCGTCAACGTCCTGTACCTGTACCACGACGAAGACGTGTGCCCGCGGTGCGAGGACCAGGGCGTCGTCCTCACCGACTACCGGCAGCAGTACAGCGACAGCCTCCTCGTGTTCCCGCTCGACGCCAGCCTCAACATGAGCGCGATCAACCTGCTGGGCGACGCGTACAGCATCGACCAGTACCCCGCGCTCATCGTGGACGGCGACGCGTATCAAGGTTTTAAAACCCGGCAGGAACTGGATGATATACTCGGGCCACGGCTCGCCCAGAACCAGACAGCGGAGTGATCATCGATGGATATCGCACGTGAAGACTGGTTGCTCGTCTTCCTCGTCGCGGCCGTCGTCCTCCCGCTCGGCCACTCCCTGGTGACGGGGGACAGCGAGGTCACGCCGGAGACAGACCTCGAGCAGGAGTGCGTGTCGTACGCGGACGCGGTCGAGGCGAATGCGACGGTGGCCGGGATCAGCGAGTGTAACTGTATCCCGCCGGACCGGGTCGACGAAGCGACGCTGGACACGCCGGAGAAGGTGAAGAACGCGAGCACCGCGTTCATGATCACCTGCACGCTGGACTCGGGGCAGGAGATCGGGCCGTTCGCGATCTGGCGGGTGGACGACGACTACGGCGGCGACCTGAACCAGACCAACGCGACAGTTCTCGACGAAGATCAGAGATAGTCCTTTATCAGCCCGTAGAACCCGATGAACACGAGCAGTGACGCGGTTATCAGGGTGACGCTGAGGGCGGCGATGATGTACCACGGGTAGCCGTGGATGCCGCCGCGGGTGATGATGTCCTGCCCGAGCAGGTTCGACATCACGGTGAAATGGGTCTTGATAGCGATGTAGAACGCGAACCCGATCGTGATCAGCTTCCAGTCACGCAGCTCCGAGATCCCGACCTCGAGGTATTCCTGGTAGAACTTCGCCATCAGGATGAGCGCCGCGAGCAGTATGATAGCGGAGATGATGTCCGCCAGGTTCCAGAACACGACCGGATCCAACGCCATACAGCCCGGTTGCACCAGCCTCCGTAATAAATATTACCCCTCTACGTCGCCGACGTCCCGGGCCAGGGTGACCACGTTGACACGGCCGCGCTTCTCCTTTACCACCAGGCTCCGGTCCTCAAGGTCCGATACCAGCCGGGATATCTTCGCCTTCGAGTAGTCCAGCGAGTCCACGATGTCCCGCTGCTCGACCTCGCCCTCGTTGTCGATGATGAACCGCATCACCTCCTGCTCGTCCTCCTTCAGCACCGGGAAGACATCGGCAACGGTCTTCTCACCGGCGTGCTTCCGCCGGACGTACACCACCAGGACGGCGAGCACGATCACTGCGACGGCGAGGAACAGTGTGAGGTGGCGGAGCGCCAGGGACTCGAACACGCTCAGCTGTTCGTACCGCACCTGGTAGGTCCGGGCCTCGCCGATGGAGACGTTATCATACTGCCACTCCAGGAAGATACGGCGTCCCCTGCTGCCGACCTCCGCGTCCTCCGGGCTGTACGCCCCCTCCGCCTCGACGATGCCGTACCCCTCCGGCAGGACCACGCGGGTGTTGACACGCTCCGTCGGCACGAACACCCGGTTCGACATGGAGAACTCCATCCCCGTGTCCTGCCGCACGGCGAAATCGCCGGTGTACGTTATCGTGACCGAGTAATTGGAGCGCTGCCGCGGTGTACACAGCAGCTCCTTCCCGATGGACAGCTCCTCCACGGTACAGTCAAGCTCGCCTTGAGCATCTGCTGCGGACAGTCCGTCCGGGTCGTACCGGCCGAGCACCAGGTACGAGATATGTTCCGTCGTGATATCGACGTACTGCCGCTCCACCGCGACCGTGTCCGGCGTCCCGAGCTCGACCGTGATATCCTCCTGCTGGATGGTGGTCGCCGACACCGCCGGCACCACAAGCAGGAATCCGAGCAGCACTAACAGGCGTCGCATACCCGGTGTTCAGGTGGAGAGACATTTAAATCTGCTATTCGGACGGGCGGGACACCATCATCCCGCCGGGACCGGACTGCAGGAACTGGTGCATGATCTGCGCCACCGCGTTCAACGCGTCACGGACCTCCCGCAGGTCCATCTCGACGCGTTCAGGCGCTTTCACGTCGACCGAGGTCGGGCCGTAGTTGATCACCATCTCAACCAGTTCAGAGAAACTGTCGACATCCATATCCACTTCAGCGACCTGGGAGTAGCCCTCGTCCATGTCCGGCGACGGCTGCTCCACCCTGCTGACCTCGTCGACGTCAGCGGTGAAGCTGGAGACGCTGCTCTCGTTCTCCAGCTGCTCCAGGTGGTTGTCCAGCGATTCCTGGGCCGCCTCCTCGGAGGACGCGACCACGTCGAACACCATCCACACCTCGAGCGGGTCAGCCATACCTCTCCCCCTCCCTGCCGTACTTTTTAAATCTGCTGAAGCCGCGGCGTGCTCGAAATTATTTAAACAAGAGCCACCCACACACGTGTGTATGGTCGAACGCATCCAGTCAGGGATTCCCGGCCTGGACGACCTTATCGAGGGTGGGCTACCGGAAGGGTCTGTGACACTGCTGTCCGGTGGCGCCGGTACAGGGAAGACACTCTTCTGCTCCCAGTTCCTGTGGCACGGCCTGGAGAACGGTGAGAACTGTCTGTTCGTCACCCTTGAGGAGGAGCCGGACGAGATCAAGGCGGACGCGGCAGAGTTCGGGTGGGACTTCGAGGACTACGAGGACGAGAACTTCAAGATCCTGTATATCAACCCGTTCAAGGACGCGGGCGGGTTCGCCGACCGGATCCGGAGCGAGATCAAGGACGTGGACGCGGACCGGGTGGTGCTCGATTCGACGTCAACGATGGGGATGTATTCAGACAAACCGGGGAAGATCCGGGAACGCCTCTACGGGGTTGTACGAAAGCTGCGGAAGGAAGATGTCACCAGCCTCATCACGAGCGAAGTCGTGGACAACGAGGGGAGCGAGTTGTCCCGGTTCGGCGTCGAAGAATTCGTGTCCGACGGCGTCATCAACCTGACCGGGTTCTCCCTCGGCGAGTCATCGTTCCGGTCGCTGCAGGT
>CAZTXA010000012.1:1728-9276 GCA_964617945.1 uncultured archaeon | reverse complement strand
CGAACGGGCCGGCGACAAGATTCCGGTCGGATACCGGGTGCGGCTGGAAGAGTAAGTGTTCACTCCCGTTTTATCCGAAGTTTTCCTCTAGATAGGAGATAATATCGTCGCTCTCGTACAGCGTCTCCACCACCTCGCCGTCCTCGCGCACCACGAGGAACGGCACCTGGTCTTCACCACCGAGCTCCAGCAGCTCGTCCATCTTCTCCTCGTTCTGCCGGGGGTTGTGCGCGGTGAACGACAGTCCGAGTTCGGTCATCTTCGCCCGCACCTTGGAGCAGAACGGGCACTGTTCGAACTGGTAGAGTTCTAGATCCATACAGGAACGGTGGGTGGACGAGTTTTAAATCGATGTGACGTCGTCCTCGGGGACCACGATGCCGTGGTCCTCGCACCGGTTGTCCGCGTACAGCGCGGCGACGATCGCCAGTATAACGGCATCGTACTGCCGTGCTGACGAGATATCGTCGGCGGCGATCCCGTAGGACTCCAGGTCCGCGTCCCCCTTCAGCCCGAGGACGTCTCCCGCGATCCGGGCGTTCGACTCGATCACCGTTGTGCCGATGCCCGCGGCCTCGATACTCCGGGCGAGGTGGTCGGCACGCTCCAGCACCGCCTGGTCGCGCATCCCCTGTGGCAGCATCGCGTGGCCCTCCTCGACCAGTTCTTCTTCCCCGCTCCGGAGCTCTGTCTCCATGGTCCGCTCTGGTGGCGCGTTCAGCGCCACGACTGTCGGCCGCCGGTCACTCACCAGGTCAACGATCTCGTCGTTCCCCTCCGCAGCTGACACCGTGACCTGGCCGTCGTTGTAGAACGCGACCGCTGACGCCTCGTCTGTGCTGCCTGTGAGTACAATGCCACAGTCCATGGGGCTACCACCAGCGTCCACGCTTTTAAAACAGGGTTTTAAACGGGTTGCCTCCCCATTACAGGCTATGGAGGCGCTCCGCGCAGAGATCGACAGGAACCTCGACCTCGCCGACGCTGCGAAGACGTTGATCACGCGGGAACGCGACATGTTACAGGGCGACGTGACCGAACGCCTGGTCCTCCACATGTTCCACACCGATGCGTGGCACGCCGTGGTGAACGCGGGCCGTGTCGATGAGCTGGGGGATGCGGAGGAGGACGTTGCGGAGTGTTACATGCAGCTGCAGGAGGTGAACGAGCTGCTAGAATGGTTCCAGCGGCACGGCAACCAGGTGGCGTTCGTCCCCTTGATCCGGGACGCGGTCGACGGGTACGGCCGGAAAGAGGTGCTGCAGATACTGCGGGAGAAGTATGATGAAGCTGAGATCCAGTTGCGTGACGCGCGGCAGGCGGTCGAGGGAACAGATTTATAGCCGCCGCACTCATAGAACCTAGGTATGTTTGAGCGGGTGGTGGTCCGGTTCAACGATTCGGAACGGCTCGTGGACGTGTTCTTCCTCTCCCTGCTGTTCACACTCGTGTCCGTCTTCCTGGTGCAACATGTCGTGGTGTTCCGGATCGGCGGCAGCAACCTCGCCGGCGTTATCGCCGTGCTGTTGACATCGCTTGCAGCGGCATACCCGTTCGTCAGCTATCTGCTGGAGGAGGAGCGGATGGAGATAACCCGGGACTGGTCGGAGACGACGCTGCTGCGGCGGCACGCCCACCAGCTCGAGCTGTACCTCAGTTTTTTCCTCGGGTCGACCGTCGGGTTCGCCCTGTCAACGTTCTTCGTGGACAGCACGTTCTACGCCGTCCAGTTAGAAGTGCTCGAAACGGTGCGGTCCCCGACAGGGATGGCTGTCGGCGGTACGATGTTCACGGACATCATCGCCAATAACCTGTGGGTGCTGTCGGTGACGTTCCTTCTCACCTTCTTCATCGCGTCCGGCGTCATCTTCATACTGGTATGGAACGCCTCTGTACTCGGCGTGCTGGTGGGGACGCTGGCGTCGTCAGCGTTCGAGGTGCCGGTCGTCACGATGTTCTACCTGCCGCACGGCCTGCTCGAGGTCGGGGCCTACGTGTTCGCCGGTATCGCCGGCGCGTTACTGTCCTACCGGGTCGAGTTCAAAGTGTTCGAGGACGGGGAGGCGGAGGGTCAGGCGGTGACATGGGACGCCGTACTGCTCGTCGGTATCGCCGTCGTGATGATACTCCTCGCCGCAGCAGTAGAGGTAATCTAAAACAGGTCAGCCACTGCATCCCGGATTTCGGACTGCACCCCGTCCAGCGACCCGGAGTTATCGATGACAAGGGTGTAGTACCGCTCCCTGGTCGGGTCGACGCCGTACTTCTCCCGGTACCGCCGCAGCTGCTCCTGGTTCCGCGACTCCACGTACGATTCCAGGTCCTCCACCGCCATCCCCTGCAGGTCCTCGGCGGGGTTGTCCCGGTCGGCGATCCGTTCCGCGACCGTCGCGGTGTCACACGTCACCCATATCCTGACCGGGGCGATGTCCTCCAGCAACACGCCGGTCAGCCGCCCTTCGAGCAGCACCTCGTCGGTCTGGAAGGCGTGGCGGAGCGCGGTCCGGTCCCACTCCTCGTCGAAGTCCACGTCTTCCTCCTCCTCGATACGGTCTGCCTCGGCGTCGAACTCGTCGATCGACATCCCGTACTCCGCAGCCTTCTCCCGGAAGAACTGGCCGGCATCGATATGGTCCAGGTCGAACTCGTCGGCGATGAACGCTGCGAGCGTCCCGGTGCCGACACCGGTCAGCCCGCTGACGGTGACGATCCGGTCTCCCGGTTCGCCGTATTCCTTGCGGAGCTGTGCCTCGTAGTCCTCGAAGAACGGGATGCCGGTCATGTACTGCGAGTCCACACCGGTCTATAAAATTCCTTGCCTCTCCCCGATGGACGGAACTTTTTAGTTGGAAGTCACGCCACAGTGGCAAAAATTTAAAAATCTTGGGTGTGAGCGTTGTACGGTGCCGATGACTGCGGAATGCAAGAGCTGTGGCTGGGAGGGCGATGAGGACGTCCTGGAATACTTTCGCTGCCCGAGCTGCGGCTCTCGCAACCTGAAGACGGACGGCAGCCGCAGTACTGCGGAAAAGATTTCCCCGCCTGACGGCGCGATGGAAGGCGGGATGGGCGCGTAACCGCAGGCTTTTTATTCAGCGTCCGGTATGGCGGAGATATGAGCGACGGCGCAGGTATGTCACCTTCGCGGGAGAAGTCCGCGGTCATCGGTGTCGTTCTCAGCATGATAGGGGTCAGCTCCCTCCTGCTGGGATCGTACCTCCTCCCGGTCCCTGATCAGGGCCGGTTCTTCGTTGCCCTGTCCCTCGTCGTCTTCGGTATCCTCCTCGCCGCGAGCGGCGTCCTCGTGTTCGTCTTGCCCGCTGCAGTAGAATACTGGCGGGACGCCATGTTCTTCATTCCCGGGTCCCGTACCCGGTTTTGAACAGGTGGATGTCGATACCGATCACGATCACGGTGGCAGCGGTCAGGACGATGAGTGCCGTGTCGGGGTTGACGTCAGCGTACCCAAGCATCCCGTACCTGACACCGTTCACCATGTACACCATCGGGTTGAGCAGGGAGACCTGCCGCCAGACCTCGGGCAGGATCTCCAGCGAGTAGAACACGCCGCCGAAGAACACGAGGGGGCGGATGATGAACTGGTTCATGACGGACAGGTAGTCGAAGTCCGACGCCCACAGCCCGCCGATCACTCCTAACGATCCGAACAGTGCAGGGACCACGATCATGAACGCGACAAGGTAGAGCGGGTGGGCGATGCCGACAGGGGTGAAGAACGCCCCGATAACTGCGATCATGATGCCGATGATGATGCCACGGATGACGCTCGCGGTAACATAGGCGGCGACGATCTCTGTATACGACAGTGGCGATGTCAGTACTTCGTGGATGTACTCGTTCCACCGGCCGTGGAAGATGGAGAAGGAGGAATTCTCGAACGCGTTCGATATCGTGCCCAGCACGACGAGGCCGGGCAGGATGAACAGGATGTAACTGAAGCCCTGGATCTCGGCGATACGCTCCCCGAGGATGACACCGAACACGGTGAAGTACAGCACGTTGGTGATGAACGGCGGGATAAAGGTGTTCCGTGGCCGCCGCACATACCGCTCGATCTCCCGCTTCAGCAACGCGACAAACCGCGTCGATATCATGTATCATCCCCCGTTAATTCGATGAACACGTCCTCCAGCGAGGCGCGCTGGATATCCATGTCCATGATCTCATAGCCTTCCTGCTGCAAGACACGCAGCAACTCCGGGATGTGCGGTCCGCTGCTCGGGACCGTGACGTACAGCCGTCCGTCCTCGACCCACGCGTCCTCCGCACCGGTCTCCCCGAGGTCAGGGACGGAATCGATCCCGTCGCGGAACTGGAGTGAGACGGTGTCGGTCCCGGTCGCCATCAGCTCCTCCGGCGACGCATCCGTCACCACGTTCCCCTCGTTCAGGATGGTGACGCGGTCGCACAGCCGCTCCGCCTCCTCGATGTAGTGCGTTGTCAGGAAGATAGTCTTCCCGCGGTCATTCATCTCCTGTATCAGCTCCCACAGGTCGTGCCGCAGCTGCACGTCCACGCCCGCGGTCGGTTCGTCGAGGATGAGCAGGTCGGGGTCGGTCACGAGGGCGCGTGCAAGCAGGAACCGTCGCTTCATCCCGCCGGACAGCCAGTCGAACCGGGTATCCTTCTTGTCCTCCAAGCCCACGGTCCGCAGCACCTCGTCGGCGCGCTGCCGCGCCTCCTGCAGCGGGATGTCGTGGTACCCGGCCTTGTGCACAAGTACCTCCCGGATGGGGAAGAACCGGTCGACGTTGAACTCCTGCGGGGACAGCCCGATCAGGTTCCGGACCTCGCGGTAGTCCTCCGTCACGTCGTAGCCGAACACCTCTGCCGAGCCACCGGTCTTCTCCACCAGCCCGACAAGGATGTTGATGAACGTCGTCTTCCCCGCGCCGTTCGGCCCGAGCAGTCCGAAGAACTCGCCCTCCTCCACTTCGATGTCGACGCCGTTCAACGCCTCCACACCGTCATAGTCCTTCTGCAGGTCATCGGTGTCGACGGCGAGAACCATACGTACACGTCCCCAACCAATTTTAAATACGCCCGCAGTCCTTGTAGTATGCGAGGGGCGGCCGTGCTGCTGGTGGCAGTCCTCCTCACAGGGTGCACCGGTACCGGTGACACGGCAGCCCCTGCAGCCGACGGTGATACCACGATGACATCACTGACACTGTCCAGCCCGGCGTTCGACGAGATGGAGCGTATCCCGGACAGGTACGGGTATGAAGAAGAAAACGTCAACCCCCCGCTGACCATCGAAAACGTCCCTGACGGGGCGGCGTCGCTGGCCCTGGTGATGGACGACCCGGACGCGGAGCCGGTCGCGGGCAAGGTCTGGGACCACTGGGTGCTGTACAGCATCCCGCCGACCGTCTCAGAGATCCGGGAGGGCGCCGCGCCCGGCATCGCTGGCCAGAACGACTACGGAGAACCTGGGTACGGTGGCCCGAACCCGCCGGACGGGGAACACACGTATGTCTTCACCGTGTACGCGCTTGATACGGAGCTGGATCTCGACCCGGGCGCGACAAAAGCAGAGCTTGAATCGGTGATAGACGGCCACGTGATAGAGAAGGACGTCCTACGGGGAACGTACGCGCCGTAGAACCTGTTATTCCTCGATACGTACTGCGTCTGCGGAGCCGTCCTGTCCCGGTCGCGACGTCACACGGGCACGACCCTCCTCGGTCTCAACGATCGCCCCCTTCGTGATCACGTCTCTCCGGACGAAGTCAGGGTTCGCCGGGTTCTCGACCACGCCCTCGACCGCGACCGGTGTCACCTCGCCGTCGACCGCCAGATTGACCGTCGTGGTCTGCTTGACACGGGTCTTGTTCCGGCCGCCCTCGACCCGTGTCCGTTCGATCCGCTGGTCACCGACCGTGGTCGCAGTCGGTTCACCGCCCTGTTCGTATTTCTTCGGCTTCCGGAACCGGCGTGTCCGGCCGCCTGACTTTTTCCGCTGTGACCGTGTATGTCGCTGTGACATGATATCAGTCCTGTGAGACTCCGCTGCCCCGTTGTTTCAGTATATTTATAAACGTATCAGAGGCAATGAGGTTCGTGGTATCATGGGAGAAAACGGGCCTCTACACAAGCTTGACGGGGCGAAAGGAGACCAGGTACTGGTGCGGTTGAAGCCGAGCGGTGGCCGCGACCACGTCACCACGGTCTCAGGTGTGCTGGAGGCGTTCGACCGCCACCTCAACATGTGGCTGGAGGACGCGACACTGGAGACCGCTGAATCGGAAACACACTACGGGACACTGTTCGTCCGCGGCGACAACGTCATCGTCGTCACGCCTGAATAACGTTCTGGTGATCGACAATGCCTGAAGGAAAATTGCGGAAAGGAAAGCGGAACAAGAAGATTCACGGCACATGCCGCCGCTGCGGTGAGAACTCGTACCACCTGAAGAAGGGCGTGTGTGCGTCGTGCGGCTTCGGGAAGTCAAAGGAGCGGCGGGATTTCAACTGGCTGGCCGCCAGGAAGGAGTAATTATTTGAGGGCTGCAGTTCTACCACATGCCTATGGACGTCCTGGAAGCGGTCGGCGTCGTACTTGGCAGCGGGATACTTATCGCCGGGCTCGGTGTCTCCGCGATCGCGGCGAGCCTTGAGAGTTTTCCCGGCGTGTTCGCCGGGTTCGCCCTGTTCGTCCTGGGGTACAAGCTGTCACAGATAAGTGTACGTGACACCACGGATACAGAGATACGGGCATTATTCTCCGACATCACCGGCAGCGCGGTGCTGATCGACCTGTTCATGACGGTCGTTGGTGCCGGTGCCATCGCGTACGGGGTTGTCCTCCTGTTCACCGCGTTGAACAGGACTGATATCGTGCTGGCCGGTGGCGCGTCCGGGCTTATGTTCGCCGGGTATGTGACGGCGCACTACGGCGTTAACAAGACGGTGGTGTGATGGTGGACGTGAGAGAGAAGCTGTCGGAGCTCGGTGAACAGTGGGGCGCAGTGATGACCGACCCTGACACTGCGTTTACACTGGTGAAACAGGTGACCGGGATCGGTATCGGGATATCCATCAGCAGCGTCAGCTTCTCACTGACGGTGATCTTCGTACAGCAGGGACGTACCGCCCCGGTGTTCGTGGCGCTCGCCCTGTTCTGGGGCGGATACCTCCTGGCGCATTACACCGCTACCGGGAAGGTCATCCACCAGGCCGGGTCGCACACCGCGCTCCCGACCGACCGCCGTAAGGCTGTGCTGGCGGTGCTGGGCGTTACCCTGTTACTCGCGGGGATCACCGCGGTCCCGTTACCGGCCGCCAGCGGGGACATCGCCACGACGTCGGCGGCCGTCCTGGTGGCGGCGACAGGGTATCTGATGGCGCACTACGGGTTCACCGGCGACCTGCTGTAGACAGGTTATTTAAACGTGACCGTGGGCGGAACAGAGTGTGACGGGCCTGTAGCTCAGCCTGGTAGAGCGCGAGGCTCTTACCGCACCTGCATACTGCAGCTGCCTGGAGCGACCTCGTCGTCGTGGGTTCAAATCCCATCAGGCCCAT
>CAZTXA010000012.1:0-1628 GCA_964617945.1 uncultured archaeon | reverse complement strand
GGGTTCAAATCCCATCAGGCCCATCCGGAGAACGATTCTACTGGTCGAGTGCTTCGACCCGGTCGACGAAGTCGAAGTCCTGGCCGGTGATGCCGCCAGCCTCGTGCGTGGTGATGGCGAGGACGACCTGGTCATAGTTCTGCACGCTGATGTCCGGGTGGTGGTTCAGGTCTTCCGCTACGTCTGCGACATCGTTCACGAAGTCCATCGCAGCAGTGAAATCCTCGAACTCGTACTGTTTGACCAGCCACGGCCCGTCCTGCTCCCAGCCCTCGTACTCTGCGATCCGGTCGATGATCTCCTCCATATCCAGCTGCTCCGACATACATACAGGTTGTCGGGTCTGGTTTAAATGGGTTGCTGGCCGGAGTTCACTTAAAGCTCCTGCAGTACGGCACCGTATGCAGCTTGACGGGACTGTGACCTCGGGACTCGGGCGCGGCGCTGACTACGTCGGGATGGACGCGTACCAGGAACGGTTCACCGACGTGCTTGGATTCTCCCCGTATCCTGGGACACTGAATCTCGAGGTCGACGCCGACGGGAAAACAGCGCTGGAGGACGCGGCACCGCACCACAGGATCGACAGCTTCACTGTTGACGGGGAGGCGTACAGTGCGGTCGACGCCTACCTGGTCACGGTCGAGGACGTGGACGCTGCACTCCTGGAGATGGAGGTCACGGACCACCCCCCGACGGTGGCGGAACTCGTTGCACCGGTAAACCTGCGGGACGCACTCGACCTCGACGACGGTGATACGGTTACATGCCGGCCACGCTAGCAGACAAGACCGTGGGTGTAGCGGACACCACGTTCGCCCGGTACGACATGGGCGGCCTCGCCATCAACACACTGGAGGAGCATTCAGATGTCGGGGTGGAGCGGTACACCGTCCCCGGGTTCAAAGATTTACCGGTAGCATGCAAACGGTTGATCGAGGACCACGGCTGTGACATCGTCATCGCGCTCGGGATGGGCGGGAGCGCGGACGTGGACAAAACGAGCGCTCACGAGGCCAGCCAGGCCCTGCTCGATGTCGAAGTGGAGACAGGGACGCATATCCTCAAGGTCATGGTATACGAGGACGAGGGGAAGAACGAGGACGAGTTGGTCGATGTCTTCGAGGACCGTGTCACCGAGCATGCGCGGAACGCGCTCAAACTCCTGGATGGGAAGACTGCGTTGACCCCGGACGCAGGAACCGGGGTGCGGCAGGGCGGGCCGGACGCTGGCCCGGTCGGTGATACATGATGCGGATCGGTATCGTACGGGCTGAATTCAACGAGGAATATACCGCGGAGATGAGGGACGCGGCCGAGGAACGCGCCGCGGAGATCGGCCTGGACGTTGTAACCGTGGTTACCGTGCCCGGCACCCACGAAGTCCCGGTCGCAACCGATAAACTCCTCTCCCGCGACGATATAGACGCCGTCGTCACCCTCGGAGCTGTTATTAAGGGCGCTACAGACCACGATGAGGTAATCTGTTACAACGTATCGAAGCAGTTGCTGGAGCTGTCCTGCGAGTACGGGAAGCCGGTCGGCATGGGGATCATCGGGCCGAACGTGTCCTGGAGCCAGGTCGAGAACCGGACAGAGGGGTACGCGAAGCGGGCGGTCGAGGCCGT
>CAZTXA010000011.1:6279-9817 GCA_964617945.1 uncultured archaeon | reverse complement strand
GGGCTGTTGTTGTATGGGTTGGACGCAGGGATGGAGCCGTTCCGGTTGATCCGCATGTACTTGCCGTTATAGTATTCCTTGAACGGTGCTGTCATGGCGAACGAGGCGTCCCCTGTCGTGGTGTAGAGTTTGTTGTCTGGTCCGATCTCCAGCCGGCCGCCGCCGTGGAACGTGCTGCCAGGGATATCGTCGATGAGGACGGTCTCGTTCCGGAGTGCTCCGTCCACCAGTTTGAACCGGGACACCCGGCTCCGCACATAGAATTTATAGCTCGCGAGCTCATTCGGGAACCGCGCCCAGTTATGCCCTACATTTTCATAGGAATAGTGCAGATAGATGTACCGGTTCTGATCGAAATTAGGGTCTACCGCCAGCCCCATCAGCCCGAGGTTCTGATGAGCGAACACATCGATTTCCCCTACTGTCGTTCTCTCGCCATCACGGATCCGGACGAGATCTCCGTCCTTCTCTGTGACGAGAAGGCCGTCAGGGAGAAATTCAAGGTCCCACCAGTTGCCGCTCTCAGCGGTCACCACTATCTCTTCGTAGGAGGCGTCACCGATCCGTGAGGTGATATGGTTTGCCGGGTCGGTGACCATCGACACCTCTCCGATTCCCTGGGTCGTACGGTTGCAGTTATCCTTTATCGGTGGGATATACGTGTCGCCAGCATAGAACTCGCCGCAGCCGCTGTACGTCCGCCGGATCTCTCCCTCGCTGCACCCGTCTCCGCGGCAGTCAACCACGGTCGTCGGGTTCCCTCCGACATGCGGATAGGCGTACAGGAAGAGCGCCGGGGCACCGATAATTACCACGATGAGCCCCGTGAGGATGAGAAGGTGTCTCCGTCCGATATCGACCGAGACCATGATTCCGCCTGCTGCATCCAGTTTAAAATAGTTTCTTGCCGTCGCCGCTACGCCTGTACAGCAGCGGCGAGTGGTTTTATAGTAGCATGTATGCCCTTATAGGGACGTGAACGGACTGACCCCTCGGAACGCTGTCATCCTCGTTGTCCTCCTGGTCGGGACAGGATTGGTTGCGCTGCAGGAGTTCGAAAATCATCACGAACAGTTTGTGGAACGGGCCTACACCGTCTCCGAGAACACGTCGCTCGCATCGCTGGCGATGGAACGCCCGGATGTTGTGGAGCGGACCGGTGACCGGTGCCTCCTGCGGACCCCGCTGATCGTGGGGGATGATGCACGGCTCTCGGTCACCGCGGACGGCTGCGCCACCGTCAGGATGGTGCAGGACGCCGGTATCGTTGTGAAAGGGTCGGCCCGGTTCCTATCGGTGACGGTCACCTCGTACAATCCCGAGACCGGTGGCCCGATCCGGAACACCCGTTCAAACTATCAGCGTAAGCGCCCCTTCATAGAGACAAACCGCGGTACACCCCTGGTCGTCGCTGTTAATTCAACGTTCTCACACCTCGGGTATTACCGGCGGGCCTGGACGGATATCAGGAAAGGCTTTGGAAACCCGGAGAGCCGGTGGGGGTTCGCCCTCTACAACCAGCGCGGTGGCCGGATCATCAACTCCTCCTTCCACCACAACTACTTCGGGTTCTACACCGTCAACACGTCCCACCTGCGGATCGAGGATTCAACCTCGCACCACAATATCGAGTACGGGTTCGACTTCCACCACTGGTCGGACAACGTCACTATCCGCGACAGTACAGCGTACCGCAACGGGAACCACGGTATCGTCTTCAGCAAATGGTGTGAACGGAACAGCATCCTCAACAACCATGTCTACAACAACACCGGGAAGGCCATCTTCAAGGGGGACGTCCGGGACTACGGCCCGCACGGCATCATGCTCCACCATGAATCGGATAACAACACGATAGCCGGGAACATCCTCGCCAATAATTACAACGGCATCGATCTCTGGCGCAGCAGCGATAACCTCATACGGAACAACACCGTTCTTTCAGACCGTAACTACGGTATCGAAATCGGGACAGAGAGCCACCGGAACAGGATTGTGAACAACACCGTGCGGGAAACATTTGCCGACCCGATAATAGTCAAGGATTCGGCACGGGACAACGTCTGCCGCGGGAATATCGTCCCCGCTGATTCGATCTCTTCCGCCGCGTGTTGAGACGGGGGGCGCCGCGGGGACGGTGCCGCCAGCAACGTGTGGCGCCGGGCCATCAGGGGTACGATTAAATGCTGTGACCTCCCAACACGGGGAACATGAACCGGGACGCGGCGCTCCTGATTCTGGGGGGATCGGTGATGGTCGGTGCGGCAGCTATGATAGCCCCCCGCGTTTTGGCGGCAGTGCTCACTCTGGTTATCGTCCCGGGGTACGTCATCGCCCGCCACGGGTTCAAGGGCATGTGGTCCCGCGGTGTCGCAGCGACGGTCACCGGTGCGGCGCTCCTCGCCCTGGCCGTGTACACCGCGAGCTGGCTGGGCGTCCCCGTTAACACGTATACACTGGCGGTGTATGGTGCCGGCTTCACGGTCTGGTACCTGTACAGGTACCGGCCGTGGCAGGCCGCGTCGGAATGGGGCGCGGTTGACCGTGGCTCCCTCTACCTCGCGGGGATTGCGCTGCTCGCGGTGGCGACGCGGCTCGGCCCGGTACGGGAGATGCACGCCCCGCTGTTCGCTGACCCAGCCGTTGAGGGAACATTCGCGAGGCTCATCGCCACGACCGGTTCGCTCCCTGCGACGTGGGAACCGTTCGCCCCGATAGCGCTGCACCACCAGCCCGGGTTCGCCAGCGTCACCGCGGCCGTCCACCTCCTGTCAGGCGTCCCCATCCCCCGCGTGATTCTTGTGATGAGTGCGCTCGTCCACGTCATGTTCCCGCTCGCCGTATACGTCCTCGCGGACCGGTACCTGCCGCGACGCGAGGCAATCATCGCTGCCTTCATCGCAGTGCTCGCTGCTTTCCCGACGTATTCCTTCGTCGCCGGGATGAACTCGGCGAACCTCGGGTTCTTCATGGCAGTGGTTCTGGCCGCGATGTCCATCGGCTACCTCCGCTCGCCGTCCCGCGACCGCCTCCTCCTCGTTGCGGTCACCGCAGCGGGGACGGTCCTTGTCCACCCGCTGGGCCTGGTCGTCCTCGGATTCCTGCTCCTCCCGGAGACCGTGCGGCGGCTGCTATCGGCGGGGCGTACCGGTCTGATAGGACTCCGACCGCTACTCCCGCTCGGCGGTGCCGTGGCAGTGGTACCGGTCCTCCTGTCCTTCCCGCACTACCGCCCGCTCCTTGAAGCTGGTGATGAACTGGCCGCCGAACAGTTCGCCATCCAGAGTAATTATATCCTCCCGGACGGAGGCCTGTCCCTGTTCCACCTGATAGAACCGTTCTACGTGAATTTCCTTAACACGTCCGGTGGGTGGCACGTCCCTGCAGCGTCAGGGATCACCGCGGTAGTTTCTAACCCGCTTGCAACGGTCCTCCTCATCGCGGCCACCATAACAGTCTACCGGGGGTACAGGCGCCTCGACTGGACAGCCGCGATGGCGGCGTCCTGGTACGGGGTGCTCCTCCTGTTCAGCACAGT
>CAZTXA010000011.1:0-6179 GCA_964617945.1 uncultured archaeon | reverse complement strand
GACGCGCTCGTCCTGAACACGCTCACCGATGTCGAGGCCGGCGCCTTCATCGGCGGCCCGGGGCAGTGGATCCCATCATATACTGGTAACCCTGTGGTGTTCCCTGCCACCTCCATCACCGGAGACGTCTCCGCGTTACAGGAGCGGCGCAGGCTCATGCAGGCGCTGCGGAACACTGAACCGGACCGGTTCACAGCGCTGCTGGAGGAGTATGGCGTCTCCTACATCTACCTGTCGGAGAACAGTATGAGCGGTCGCGGCACCGCACCACAGTTCGACCCGGCGCAGGTTCGCGGCATGTGCCCCTGCACGATGGTGTACGAGAACGAGGAGGTCACAGTCCTGGAAGTCGCTCAGTGAGGATCGTCCGGAGGATGTTCCAGCCGTCGGTGAACGTCCGCAGCTTCGCGTCACCGTTCTGCCGCTGCTTCTCGAAGCTCGGTACCTCGAGGATGCGGAGGTCGTTCTTGGCAGCCTTGATCGACAGCTCGGCCTCGATGTCGAACCCGTGGGCGTCCAGTGCGATGTCCTGGAACGGTTCCCGCCGGAAGGAACGGTACCCGTAGCACAGGTCGGAGAAGTTGGTGCCCCAGAACAGGTTGACCAGCGCCACGAACGTCCTGTTCCCCAGGTACCGGTGGACCGGCATGTCGTTGGTGCCGCCGCCCTGGATGAACCGGGAGCCCATGCAGACATCGTATCCTGCCTCGATCCCCTCGATGAGGAGGCCGAGCTCGGAGGCCTTGTGGCTGAGATCTGCGTCCATGGTCACGATGATGTCGCCGTCCGCACCGGCGATCCCGTTCCGGAGTGCGGTCCCCTTCCCCCCGTCATCGAGGATCACTTCGCATCCGTACTCCTCGGCGATGTGGACCGTGTCGTCCTCGGAGTGGCCGTCGACGATGATGACCTCATAGTCCTCTGGCCGGTCCGTCATCTCCTCCTCCACGTCCTGCAGGACGCGACCAAGATTGTCTTCCTCGTTCAGGGTCGGTATGACTATCGAGACATCCATCAGATAGTTTTATTGTGGAAGAGAATTTAAGAAACGATTCAAGGATGGACAGGGTCATACACCTTCTCGTCATTGCCGGGCTTCTCCTGGCAACAGTGCTGATGACGTGGCCGGTCGCGGCGAACATGTCGACGCATGTTGCCGGTGACGGCGGTGACTCGCTCAAAACGATATGGGATATGTGGTGGACAGAGAAAGCCGCCCATTCGAATCACTCCATCTACGTTACTGATTACCTCTTCCACCCGCACGGCACGTCGCGTGTCGCCCACCTCCCCCTTGCCCCGCTGCTCGCCTATAACGGGGTTACCGGGGTTAACAACCTGTTAGGAGGGGTCCCGGGATTATTGATGCCCGACGGCTACGTGTTTTTCTATAATCTGCTGCTGTTGCTGTCATTTGTCGCCAGTGGGTACGCGATGTTCCTCTTCATCCGGTATCTTGTCGACCGGCCGGGGATTGCAGCACTGGCAGGGTTCGCCTACGCCTTCACCCCCTACCGGATGGCACACGCTATCGGCCACTTGAATCTCGCGGCGACGGAGTGGCTACCATTGTTCCTCCTGTTTTACCTGAAAATGCTGCGGCACAAGCAGTACCGGTACGCTATCGCTGCGGCCGTCTTCCTGGTTATCCAGGCGTTGGTATCGCTCCAGTATTTCATCGTGGCGGTCACCATCGGCGGGATATTACTGCTGCATGAGAACTGGGTGAGAGATCAGTGGCGGGACGCGTCGCTGTGGCGGCGGCTACTGGTGTTCGGTACAGTGGTTATCGTGTTCCTGTTACCGTTTGTGCACCCGTTACTTGTCGAGATGATTTCCGCAGACTATATCTCCGCGTCATCCATGTCGAGCTATCTCTCCCCCGGCTCCTACATCGTGCCCTCACCGATCCACACAGTGTGGGGGGATTTCCTCTCTATCTTCTATCCCCAGAACAAGGCGGATTCTGTAGCGTTCCTCGGCTTTACGGTCATCGGCGGGGCGGCGGTGTTTGTCCGGCGTCACTGGCGTGAAGGACTTCCGTGGATAGCGGTCGCCGCGGTCTGCGGCTTTTTCTCTGTATTCCCCGGCATCGTCGAATCAAACATCGCACCACTATTCCCGCTCCTGGACGGTCTGAATAACACCGGCCGGTTCGCGCTCGGTGTCGTGGTAGCGGCGACGGTACTGTTCAGCCTCAGTCTCGACAAATACCTTTCTACACTGGCCGACCGGTTGAGATGCCGTGAGGCAGCTGTGCTGGCGCTTCTCCTCGTTATAATCGCTTTCGAGTTCCTCTCGGTCCCCTTCCCGACCACCCCCGTCCGCCCGGTCCCCGACGCCGTCGAGGATATCGGGGAAAGCCGCCATCATACTGTCTTGAACATCCCCACGTCGTTGAACAGTCACGCCCTCTACTGGCAGACCGTCCATGAGAAACGGATTATCGGGGGGTACGTATCACGGACCCCGACGGGGGCCTTGGAGACTATATCAAGACTGAAGAACGCGTCACGGGAGGGAGACAGCGAAACGGTGCGATATATACTGTCGCAGCTTGACGTGGGACACATCATCGAGTTCAAATACCGGCCGGTCAGGGAAGAAACGGATCTGAGCCGTGTCCCTGAGTTGGTCGGGACGGAAACAGTCTACAGTTCACGGTTCGTTGAGATCCACAATATTACGGATGGTGGCACGGCCCGGCCTTCCCGGTGACCGAAACAACATCAGACAGCGGGATGGATAGTTTTTATTGCGGAAGAGCACGTAAGAAAACGGGACAGCGATGGGACGCCGCATACACCTCCTCGTTATCGCCGGGTATATCGTTGCGACGGTGGTGATGACGTGGCCGGTCGCGGCGAACATGTCGACGCATGTTGCCGGTGACGGCGGTGACTCACTGCAGAACATCTGGAACCTGTGGTGGGTGGAGAAGACAGTCGGTGGAGAGGACCGCCTGTACTTCACCGACTACCTGTTCCACCCGCACGGCGTTAGCCTCGTGTTTCATACGTTAAGCCTGGCGAACACGCTAATCTTTGGACTCCCGCTGGCGGTGCTCACCGGCGACCTCGTCCTCACCTACAACCTGCTCATACTCCTCTCCTTCGTCCTCGCCGGGTACGGCATGTTCCTCCTGGCCCGGTACCTCCGCTGTGACGTGGGGGTGGCGGCGGTGGCAGGGTTCGCCTACGCGTTCGCCCCGTACCACCTGGCCCAGGCGCTCGGCCACCTGAACCTGGCGTCCATCCAGTGGCTGCCGTTCTTCGTCCTGTTCTACCTCAAGACGTTCCGGCAGAAGGGTGTCCGGAACCCGTTGCTGGCGGCCGGGTTCCTCGCGCTGCTCGCGCTCTCCTCCTGGCAATATCTTGTCCTTGCACTTATCATGGGGGCGGTGCTGTTCTTCCACGAGCTCCGTGCCGGCGGCCGGGTCGGCGACAGGACGGTGGTCGTCCGGTTCGCCCTGTTCTGCCTCTCCTTCCTTGTGGCCGCGGCCCCGTTCGCCTTGCCGCTTGTCCGTGAGACACTTGGTGGAGGGTACGGGCTGCAGGCCGGCGGGTTCAGCATGATATCCCTGCTCCACTACATCACGCCCTCTCCGTTACACCCGGTATGGGGCGGCGCTGTCGATGGAGCCTACCCGCTCAACATCGCCGACTCCACCGTGTTCCTCGGGTTCACCGTGCTGGCGTTCGCCGGGATATACGCAGCGCGATACCGGAAGCGGGTGCGACCGTGGCTATTGATTGCGGCACTGTTCGCTGTACTGTCACTGTCCCCGAATCTACTCCACGCTGTGTTCGAGTCAGTGTTCCCGCCGTTTCAAGGTATAAACAATATGGAACGGTTCGGTCTCGGCGTCCTGTTCCCAACCGTGCTCGTATTCAGTCGCGGCCTCCAGCACTACATCCCGGTGCTTGTGTCCCGCGTTTCATTGACACGTCGGCAGCTCCTGACAGTCGTATTCCTCGTGGTCGCTGTAGAGTTCATGGCCGTCCCCTATTACACGACGGAGGTCCGTCCGCTCCCTGCAGAGGTGGGCGTGGTGCACGGTGCCCCGGCGAACACGACGGTCGTGAGCATTCCACCGCTCTACAATAGTGAAGCACTGTACCTCCAGACGGTGCACGAGAAGAGGATGCTGGGCGGGTACGTCTCCCGTACACCGTCAGAAGCTACTGCGACGGTGAGACGACTGGCCGCGGCATCGCAGCGTGGCGACCACGAGCAGGTAATGGATATCATGGACGGGGCGAACGTCGGCTTCATCATCGAGTACCCGCACCGTGATGCACGGTACAACCTCAACCTGACACGGCTCCCCAGCCAGCTACCGACTACCGAGCTGTACCGGGGCGACCGCCGCATCCTCTACCGCGTACAGGACTAGCGGAGATGGATTCTTGTGTCGTTACCGGGGAGGACGGTGAGAGTGTTGAAATTCGACGCGTACAGGTCCTGCGTCGCGGTGTGCCGTGGCGACCAGCTTACCTTCACGCGGACTGGGGCGGACTGGTTCGCCGAGATACGGAGAGATGACCGATTTACATCGTAGTCGATTGAGGTGTCCGGGACGGGGTCGAGCTCCGTTGACTGGATCTCCCGTACGATTTCCTCTGGCGTTCTCCTGTTCATGTCCACCACTTCCGAGAACGGATCCGTGTCATCAGGCCGCTCTGGATGCCAGACGATTGGCACGGACGTGTTGGAGGTGAAGAGATGGTCGTTCACCGCCCGCCACGAGCTGTAGTCGCCGACGACTGCGATCGGTCTTCTGTCCAGTGGTTCGACCAGGTCGTATCCCTCCCTGTTCTCGAACAGGCGGAAATCGCCGGCCTGCCCTGCCTGCTGCAGCGCCGTCCCGGCAATGTCCGCGCCGCCCGGTGTCCGCGTCACGACGTACCGGACGCCGAGATCGTCCAGCCGCCTGTCGACGAGGCCGGGCCCTGCAGCCGTGCCACATGTCCTGCATAGCGGGTTGTTGAGCGGCCGCTCCGACACCCAGCTCTCCAGCGTCAGGATGTAGTTTGCGGAGGTGCTGGCGTCGAGGTGGAGCTCATTAACCGCCTGGTGCTGTGTCTCCATCGGGATGAATGCCTGGAGCACGTAGGAGTCGTAGATAGAGGTGTTGTCCGTCTCCACCAGTACGCGGCCAGGTTCCTGTTCCTCCAGTCCCTCCATAACCGGATCAAGGTCGCCGCTGTAGTCCCACGAGGCGGCGGTGTCCGCCTGGAGCGAGAGGCCGATGACCGGTACGAACAGGAGGAGAAGGAGCGGTATCCGGGGGATGTCGCCTTGCAGGTATTTGTATACGCGGTACGCCCCGATTCCGGCCAGGATGCTGCCGAGCCCGAGCGCGTAGGTGAAGAACCGGAACTCCTGTGCCACGAGCGGGAGCTCGACCGTGCCGGCGAAGAGGAGGGTGCCGAACGCGACGAGCAGGGTCTGTTCCTCGTCCGTCCTGTACCCGCCGAGCACCGCCAAGGGGATGAGCATGAGGATTGAGAGGCCGATACGGGCTGGCTCAAACGTATATGTAGACAGGTGGGGGAGGTACCGGGATGCGTTCAGGAGCCATGGTGCGGCGATGACGACGCCGAGCAGTCCGGCGGTGAGGACGTCCCGCCCACGCGTAAGTGTATAATAGGTGCCGGCGACGATGATGCCGACGATCCCGACGAACGGGTGTGTGAGGGCAGTGAGCCCGAGCAACAGGCCCGAGACGAGCCGTGCCTGCTGATTATTTGTGAAGAGCAGCCCTATGGCCGGGATAAGCAGGAGGAATGCGAGGCCCTGCGCCACCAGGCCGACGCTCATCACTTGGTAGGCCTGTGATACAGGGGGATAGACGAACAGGAAGTACAGGGTGAAGAACCCGGCGAACAGTGCCTTCATCCGGCCGATCACGCGGCTGAACGAACAGTACACGGCTACAGGGAGGAGGAACACGGAGAGGAACGCGACGGCTTTGAACCATCCGGTCAACCCGATGACGCCGCCGGAGACGATGTCGAGAGCGGCTGTGAGGATGAAGAACAGCGGTGGGTAGGTTGCGAAGGAGGGGAAACCGAGCAGCCACTGGTTCGTCCACGCCAGCACATCGCCGTGCAACAGGTTCTGCTTCATCAGCCAGCTGAACGCGTAGTTCCCTGCGAGATCGCGTCCTGCAGGTG
>CAZTXA010000010.1:0-9915 GCA_964617945.1 uncultured archaeon | reverse complement strand
CCGGCCATAGATAAAGATTTCTCCGTAACCCCGACTGCAGAGCCCCCTGGTGTAGTGGTCAATCATAGGAGGTTCTGGGCCTCCCGACCCAGGTTCGAATCCTGGGGGGGCTATACGTCGTAACGGGCAGGTAATAGGCGACCTGACACCGACATTTTCCTTTAAAAGAGTTACTTCGGAGGGTTGATACCAGCCATGGCTGACGTCCAGGAGATTGTACGGCTCGCGGATACAGACGTCGACGGAACGAAACGGATCGCTGACGCGATCCAGGACGTGAAAGGTGTCGGCGATACGTTCGCGAACGCCGTACAGCGCAACCTCCCGTTCGACCCTGATACGAGGATCGGGTCGCTCGAGGACGACGAACGGGAGCAGATCGAGGAGGCGATGCGGAGCCCGGACGAGATCGGTGTCCCGGCATGGATCCGGAACCGGCGGAAGGACCGGGAGACCGGGGAGGACCGGCACGTTATCGGTGCCGACCTGGACCTGACCGAGGAATTTGATATCAGACGATACACAGAGATCGGTACGTACCGCGGGAAACGGCACGAGATGGGGCTTCCTGTCCGTGGACAGAAGACGCAGTCCTCGTTCCGCAGCGGCGAGAAAATCGGTGTGGAGCGGGAACGGGTGCAGGAGGAGGCCGAGCCCGAGGAGGACGAAGAATAAGATGAAGCGGCAGAGCAAAGGCTATGAGACCCCGGTGCAGGGGTGGCAGGAAGACCGGATAGCGACAGAGACAGATCTGAAGCAGGACTACGGCCTGGGGAACAAACGGGAGGTCTGGAAGGCACAGAGCACTGTCCGGGACTTCCGCCGGCAGGCACGGAAGCTGAACGCGGAGGAGAACGAGGAGATGGAGCAGGAACTGATCGATAAACTCGTCGAGTTCGGTATCCTGGACGAGGGCGCCGAACTCAACGACGTCCTTGACATCCATGTCGAGGACATCCTGGACCGGCGGCTGCAGACCGCTGTCTACCGGCGTGGGCTGGCAGACACGATGAAGGCGGCACGGCAGCTCGTCACCCACGGCCATATCCAGGTCGGTGACCGTACCGTCTCCATCCCCGGATACCTGGTCACAGAGGATGAGGAAACCGAGATCACCGTTGCAGACGGGTCGGAACACGTGGTGGAGGACTGATACACATGCCAAGCGACGATAAATGGGGGCTTGTCCACATCTATTCCAGTTTCAACAATACCATCGTCCACATAACTGATATCACCGGGGCCGAGACGCTGGCCCGGCAGAGTTCCGGTACGATAACCGATAAAGGCCGGCTGCAGGGCAACCCGTTCCCAGCGATGCAGGCGGCGAAGAAGGCTGCCGCGGAGGCACAGGAGAAGGGGCTGGAGGGTGTCCATATCCGTGTCCGCGCGCCCGGCGGGACGAAACAGAAGATGCCGGGCAAAGGTGCGCAGCCGGCGATCCGGGCCATCACACGGTCCGGACTCGAGGTCGGCGAGATCGAAGACGTGACCCCTGTGCCGCACGACTCCACCCGGGAGAAGGGTGGGAAGCGGGGCCGGCGGCTGTAGGTGTATCGATGATGGATGTAACAATTACGGCAGAGACCGACGACATGCTCGAGTTCGAACTGGAGGACGCGTCCGTGGAGCTGGCGAACGCGCTGCGGCGGACGATGATCGGCGGCGTGGAGACGCTGGCCGTGGAGGAGGTGTCGGTGAGCCGGAACAACTCCGGCCTGTTCGACGAGATCCTGGCGCACCGGCTCGGCATGGTCCCGTGGGAGTTCGACCCGGGACAGCACACGCGTCCGGACCAGTGCGACTGTGACGACGGCTGTCCGAAGTGCGAGGTATCGATGGCGCTGCAGGCAGAAGGGCCGGGGGCAGTGACAGCGGATGATATCTCCGTCCCTGCAGAGGACGTGGAGCCGGCGAACCCGGAGACGGTCGTCGTGGAGCTGCAGGAGGACGGGGAGCTTGACCTGGAGATGACGGCGCAGCTGGGAACCGGTCGCGACCACGCAAAGTGGCAGGCGGCCAACGCCGCGTATTCATACGAGGACGACACGTTCCACGTCGAGGTGGAGAGCGTGTCAGGGCTGGACCCCCGTACCCTCGTCCACCAGGCCGTTGAGCAGCTGGAAGACGGCCTGGACGCGTTCGAGGACGGGGTCGACGGGAGCTTATAACTCCCAAGACCGCATGGGCATGTACGCGGGGGTACCCAAGCCTGGCCAAACACTCCTCGGCTAGAGGGGCAGGACTTAAGATCCTGTAGGTGCAGACCTTTCGTCGGTTCGAATCCGACCCCCCGCACTGCAGACCCGGACAGGTGACAGACATGGAGCAGAAGACCAACCCGGTACTGGAAGAAGCAGTCCACGCATGCGAGGAAGCAGCGAGACGTAACGACGCCGCAGTGTGGGAGCGGGTCGCGGACGAGCTCCGCGGTCCGACGCGGGATATGCGGGAAGTGGACCTGTCCACCATCGACCGGAACAGTGACGATGGCGACACCGTGGTCGTTCCAGGGGTTGTCACCGGGGACGGCGCTCTCACCACAAATGTCACTGTTGCAGCGTTCAAATTCACAGGTAAAGCGATGGACGACGTAAATGATGCGGGGGAGGCGATGTATATCCAAGCGCTGGTAGATGAGCGTCCGTCTGGAGAAGGGGTGGTCCTCCTTGGCTGAGACTATCGATGCAGACGGAGTTATCCTCGGACGGCTGGCGTCACACGTCGCAGAACGGCTGAAAGACGGGGAAGAGATCGATATCGTGAATGCGGAAAAAGCTGTGATATCCGGGACGCCCGATGAGGTGTACGACCGGTACCGGGAGCGGCAGGAATCCGGTACACGGGAGAGCGGGCCGAGACACCCGAAAGCACCGGAACGGATCGTGAAACGTACTGTCCGCGGGATGCTGCCGGACGGGAACGACGGGAGAGAAGCCTTTAAGAGGTTGACCGCGTACACCGGCAACCCAGACGACCGCGATACAGCCGATACCAGTGTCAAAACTGCTGACGACCTGCAGGGCCAGGAATACGTGACGGTCCAGGACATATCGGAGAATATCTGACCATGACTGTGAACACGATCGGACGGCGGAAGACGGCGAAGGCACGCGCCACACTGGACGAGGGAGACGGTACTGTCCGCGTCAACAGGAAGCCGCTGGAGAGGTTCTCCGAGATGGCTGAGCTGCGTATGACGGAGCCGCTACGGATCGCCGGTGATGTGGCGGACGAGGTCGATATCGATGTGAATGTGAACGGCGGCGGGAAGATGGGACAGGCCGAGGCCGCACGGATGGCTATCGCCCGCGCACTGGTCGAGTATGCAGACGACGAGGAACTGGAGGAGCGGATGCAGGAGTACGACCGGTATATGTTGGTGGAGGACTTCCGGCGGACGGAAACACGGAAACCGTCGCAGTCCAGCAAGGGTGCGCGGCACAAGCAGCAGAAGAGCTATCGATAACAATGATTGTTCCAACACGGTGTTTCACCTGTGGCAAGGTCGTGGCCGACAGCTGGGAGGAGTTCGAGGAGCGTGCGAAGGAGGGCGGCGAGGACCCGGAAGCGGTGCTCGACGACCTCGGGCTGGAGCGGTACTGCTGCAGGACCGTGTTCCTCACCCACGTCGACATCCTCGACGACGTCGCAGCGTTCAAGAAGGAGTGAGGGAGACCTCTATAAGGCGTGGGCTGATGCCACGCATTGTTCATATCAATTCTGCGCAGGAATTGGCACAGTACGCATCTCCGTGGAGATACTGGAACCGGCATATCTCCGATATGGCAGGGCCGGGAATCGAACCCGGGTCTGAACGCCCCCAGCGTCCAATGATACCACTACACCACCCCGCCTCACAGCCGTCGCTGCTGGCTAGGGAGGAGAGTATTAAAAGAATACGACGCGCGGAGAGCGGTAGCGCCCCGATAGTGTAGTCCGGCCAATCATCTCGGCCTTTCGAGCCGAAGACCGGGGTTCAAATCCCCGTCGGGGCATTCATGCCGCATTTCATCGTTCTGGGGCACGACGCCCCGACGACAGCCGATTTCTCGCTCGACAGCCTCACCGCTGGACGGGTCGACCTGCTGGCGCGGAGCGTGAACGCTGCGCTGCTCCGGTCGCACGGCGTCCGCGATGATACGGTCGTGTCGCTGGTGCTGCAGGACGAGGCCACGGTCAGGTTCGACGGCAGGGAAATCGGTGGCCTGAACCCCGACGAGCGCAGCACCGGTGGTGTAATCCGGAAGGCGCTGCAGCGGCTGGACGGTCGCGGCGCGCTGCCGGACGGCGTCACCGTCAAGACGCACGGTCTCGAACCTGTCCTTGAGGAGAAACCCCTGGTGTACCAGCTGCATGCGGACGGTGAACCGATCACTGAAACGTCGCCGGACAGGGATGCGTCGTTCGTCCTCTCGGACCACCGGCCGTTCACCGAGCAGGACCAGGAGTTGCTCGATTCCTACGGGGACGGGAAAATCTCGGTCGGGCCGGTATCGCTGCACACAGATCATACGATCGCGGCGGTGCATAACTTCCTTGATACGGCCGGATACACGGAGTACTGACGGCAGGGAACCACGTTCTTAAAGTTTCTCTCCCCGGTTCTATGTAAAGGGGGCAAGAGGTCGATCCTGTCTCAAGGTGTAGAGCAGTCCGACACCTGTCGCTGATTCAAGGCTTCAAGACGGGCTGTAAGCGGCCAGTAAAACACACGGGAGAACGTCGCGAGTCGCATCCTGTGGACAAGGTGCGGGCGAGGAAGCTAGCCCAGACCTGCTAACCCTTTCCTCTTCTTTGTTAAACCTCCCGTTCCAACGTGGCTGCGTGAAGGAACGTATCACTGTCGACGGGACAGAGATCATCCTCCTCGGTACCGCCCACGTCTCCGACGAGAGTGTGGACGAGGTGAACAGTGTTATCGAGGAGGAAGACCCTGACACTGTCGCCGTCGAACTGGACCAGAACCGGTACGACGCGCTCGTCAACGACACGGGATGGGCGGAGATGGATGTGTCCCAGGCGTTGAAGGACGGGAAGGGGTCGATGCTGCTTGTGAACGTTCTCCTCTCCGTATACCAGCGGCGGCTGGGAGAACGACTCGACATGGAACCAGGGGCGGACATGCTGGCAGCAGTGTCCGCGGCCGACGAGGCAGAGCTCCCGGTCGCATTGATCGACCGCGACATCGGCGTCACGTTACAGTCCGCACTGGCCACGCTCTCACTCTGGGAGAAGACCCGGCTCAGCACCGAGCTCCTCCTCTCACTGTTCAGCAGCGGCAGTATATCGGAAGAGGATATCGAGGAGTTGAAGGAGCAGGACGCGCTGACTGCGATGGTGGAGGAGATCGGGGACACATACCCCGGCATCAAGCAGGCATTCATCGATGAACGGGACGCCTACATGGCCGAGCAGCTGCGGCAGATCGACGCCGACACTGTTGTCGCGGTGGTCGGGGCGGCGCACGTCGACGGCATCCTGCAGGCGCTGGAGACCCGGGCGGTCGTCCGGAGACATGAGCCGACGGCGCAGGGCTGGCGGCCCCCGGTTATGACGGTCTTCAAGTATGGGATTCCTGCGCTTATCATCGGGATGCTCGCGTACATATTCCTGTTCGTCGGGATCGCTGCAGGGACACGGGCGTTCGGCGTCTGGTTCCTCTTGAACGGCGTGCTCGCTGCCGTGGGGGCGGCAGCGGCCCGCGCCCACGTGATGACAGTCATTGCGTCATTCCTTGTAGCACCGTTCACCTCTATCAACCCTGCACTGCCGTCCGGCCTTGTCGCGGCATATGTCGAGGCACGGTTCGACCCGCCACAGGTGAAAGACCTGGAGGCGGTCGGCGAGGTGGCGAGCCTGGAGGCGTTCTGGTCCAACACTGCGTTGAACCTTGTCCTCATCTTCGTCCTCGTCAACGTCGGCAGCTCTATCGCATCATACCTCGGCGCAGGGTACCTGGCACAGATTATCGTCTAGTCGCCTTAAAAACCTGGATACGGACAGACCGTGTGAGGCGGGGGTAGCCAAGCGGCCAACGGCGCGGGACTCAAGATCCCGTCCTGCAGAGGTTCGTCGGTTCGAATCCGGCCCCCCGCACTATGAAGCTCTACTACGTGACATTCCCGGACCGGGACGTGATGGAAGAGATTACTGATGCGTTGCTGGAGGAGCAACTGATCGCATGCGTCAATTCCTTCCCTGTCGGATCCGTGTACTGGTGGGAGGGGGAGAAGGAGCGGGACGGAGAGGTGGCGGCATTCCTCAAGACGTCGGAGGGAAACGGGGAGGAACTCGTGGAACGGCTCGAAGAGGAACACCCCTACGATGTGCCGGAGATCCTGGAGATCCCGGCCACGGCGAACGACGCCTATGCGTCGTGGGTCGAGGAGGAGACAGAATAATAGTTTAAAAGCCTCCGAAACCGCTCCTTTCTCCGTGGCGAGGGTAGGTTAGTGGCTTAAACTAGGAGCCTGTGGCGCTCCCGCCCCGGGTTCAAATCCCGGCCCTCGCCCTTTCTATCCGCGTTCGGAATACGGAACCGGGGTGCGGTCGACCTCAACACCGATTTCAGGGCCGTCGACGGCATCCTTCGGGGTGTACAGTATTTCGCGGCCGGTCGGGCTCCGGTACTCGTCTCCCCGGACAGCAACCTGCTCCCATCCCTCCTCCGATTCAGCATACACCGCCCAGTCGTGCACCCCGTTCAGGAAGTGGACGATCTCCTGGTGCGGCGTCGCCAAGGTTCCCCTGCTATCAGCGTTGCTGTCCAGCCGCTCCGCGGGAAGGTAGAATGCGACGTTGTGCCAGGTCTCGGGGTTCGTCCCCATCCTGCCGTGGATACCGTACAGCCCGTCCGTGTCGACCTCTTCCGCGGCCACCTCCAGCAGTGCCTCGCGGTACGGCTCGGGGTCGGCAGGGATTGTTCCGGGTTCCGGTGCGGCGGCGACGGCGAGCTCGGTTCCGGTGCGGTCCCGGTCAGGGATGGCGACCGCCCAGCCACCGTCCTGCACCTGTTTTCTTCCCTCCTCAGGCGCCCAGTCAGCCAGCAATCCGTTCCGCCGGTGCAGTCCGCGTTCCTCGATATCATCGTTGTAGTAACCGCCGGCCACCAGAGCGCGCACGTACGGTCCGGGGATGTCGTTGAGAATGTTCACGGCGGTCACGAGGAAGATTTTCACTGTTAAAAATATCTGGTCGCGACCCGGTGAGCAGGGGCCGGTAGTTCAGCCTGGCAGAACGCTCCCTTCGCACCACCGGCGTTCCGACCGTCCAGAAGGAAAACGGTTCGAGAAGCGAACGATAGTGAGCTTCGACGCGGAACAGGGAGAGGCCCGGGGTTCAAATCCCCGCCGGTCCATCCTCCGTTCTCCGGAGCACACCACATTTTTATGGTGGAAAAACGGTATTAGAGCGTATGTCTAGCCTGGCAACACTGGCCGCGACCCCGTTCTACGGTGAGGGGCAGTCCGTCCTCATCCCCCTCGTCTTGTACGTGGCAGGGATGGTAGCCTACGCCGTCTTCATCTTCAAGTTCTACCGGTTGGTGGCGCGGCGTGACATCGTCGAGCTGGAGCTGCCGTCGTACGCCGCAGGCCGGCTGGAGAACGTCAAGCGGATCGTCCTGTACGGCGTACAGTACCTGCTGGCGTTTCCCACGCTGCTTATCGCCTGGTACCTGGTGTTCGTATTCTTCCTCTCCCTGTTGAGCGGCGGGAAAAGCGTGGACAGCGTTCTCCTGGTCTCGATGGCGGTGATCTCGTCGGCCCGGGTCGCGGCGTACTACCACGAGAAGCTGGCGGAGGATCTTGCGAAGATGGTACCCTTCGCCATCCTCGGCGTCTTCGTCATCGACGGGATCGAGGCGCTCTCCATCGACCGGGTGCAGACAATCCTCCGGGCAATCCCGGACTACTGGGAGATGATCCTCCTGTTCTGGGGGTTCACGGTCGCGCTGGAGTTCGTGCTCCGGGCCGCAACAATCGCCCGCTACCGGACCGTGGAGACGAGCGAAGATGTTGCACCGACGGCCGCGGAGAAAGAGGAGGACGGCGAGACGTGAATAACCGGTTTAAGCGGTAAAAGCTCCTGTCATGTATCATGACGCAGGTCATCGCGTGGCGGGTGTACCGCCAGGTGGCACGGTACAGGCAGGGCACCGTTTAGCACTCGGCAGTGGAACCAGGTACGGGTAAAAAACTGTGCCGCCAATATCACGGTGTGATAACAATGACTGATTTCGCACTGCAAGACCTTCCATACAGCCACGACGCACTTGACGGTATCTCCGATCAGGTTGTGGAATGGCACCACGGCACCCACCAGCAGGGCTACGTCAACGGGCTGAACAGCTACCTGGATCAGATCCAGGAGATGCGGGAGACCGGTGACTTCGACGGTGTCGGCTCGGTGAAGAGCGGGCTGACGCACAACGGGTGTGGCATGTACCTGCACGAGGTGTACTGGAACAACATGGGCGGTGACGGTGGCCGCCCGTCCGGCGCCCTCCTCGATGCACTGGAGGACACGTTCGGCGATTTCGAAACGTTCAAGCAGGAGTTCTCCGCCGTCGCAGGCGCCGCCGGCGGGTGGGCGCTGCTCGTGTACTGGCCGCGCGGCGACATGTTCGACGTGGTCATGGTCGACAAGCACGACCGCGGCGCGCTGTGGGGCGCCGAACCAGTCCTCGCCATCGATGTCTGGGAGCACGCGTACTACTACGACCAGGGCCCGGACCGCGGCAGCTACATCGACGCGTTCTGGGAGAACGTCGACTGGGATGCAGTAGAGGACCGGTTCGCTGCTGTCACCGCATCAGCCAATTAACATTTAAACCGGGCTGACGGAAGAGGGACACATGGCGGCAACGTCGGAGAGCCTTGCAACGTTCCACGATGAACTCATGGAACGAGGAGTACTGTTCGCCGTCCTCTTCTATTTCCTCATCACAGCGCTCTCCCTCTCGGTCGCTACAGCGCTGTACCACGGCCTGATCGAATCCAACCTGCTTTCATTCAGCTATGCCCTGCTGTTCGGCGGGATGGCCGCGTACTTTTTCAGGCAGCAAAGCCTGTATCCGCTGCTCGTCGTGGCAGTGTTCCCGATATACGCCGTAACACTGGTCCTCTCGTTCCAGAGCCTCCCGGCACTGGTGGCAACGCTCGGCGCACCCGGCACCTATATCGTGGCCGGACTCGGTGCGGTCGTGCTCGGCGCCATCCCGGCCTACCTGTTCCGTGATATATCGCCGAGTACGCTCTATTACCTGACGGTGTCTGTCTACGGGTCGTCAGTGATCGGGATCCTTTCGGCCATGCTGACGGCACTGACAATGGTCATGCAGAGACTGCAGTCGACCACGCAAGCGCCCCAACTCGCGTTCGGAGGAGCAGGATCGTTTGCCACGGTCTCCACCACGCTCAACCCGTCCATCCTCTTCGCGGTCGTCTTCGTGATGTTCAACGCGCCGTTCCTCATGTACGCGAGAGATCACGATGACTTTGACGTGAAACTGATGCCGCTCTACCTCGGGCCGCTTATCCTGTACATGTTGATCCAGGTATCCGTGTCTCTTGTCGTCGGGAGTTCAGTATTCTGACCGCGCCGGTGTAAGAACACGAAAACCTGTTCCGGAGGCGCTCTCCCTATCCATTCGCCGGAGGACGGCGGCATCGCATGTTTATAAATATTGACCCGGTATGGCTAGCTTGCGCTCCCCGTAACACCGGGAGCAAAATCTATGAGCGCCTACCCGGCGTGATGTAGATCTGATAGCAGACGAAGTTTCATGGTGAAACTTCGACAGGCCTCCCACGCAATTCCTCCCATTCACTGGGAGAATTTGCGACCTGTGGTCCGGTTCGTCCGGACCACCTAATTCCGGTTGATCCTGCCGGAGGCCACTGCTATCGGAGT
>CAZTXA010000009.1:0-10585 GCA_964617945.1 uncultured archaeon | reverse complement strand
CTAGAACCCTTCGATCTCCCGGTCTACCTTGTACCGCCACTCCTCCGTCCCGTACTTCTCCTGTACCAGCTCCTGTGCCGCGGCCAGTTCCTCGTCCGTCAACGACCCGCTCCGGACAGACCGGTGCTGTGCGAACTCGTTCACCATCGCATCGATGATCTCCGCCCGCGGCAGGTCGACCTGCTCCGACAGCGGCGACACCCGCTTGGCGGCGCTCTCGATCGCCTTGTCCGAGATCTTCTCCTCCCCGATCTTCAGCACCTGCAGCATCGTCTCGATGTCGAGGTCGTACGCGAGCATGGTGTGGTGCAGCACCGTGTCACTCCACCGGGCCTGTGCGGACCCACCGATCTTCCGTTCACCGTTGACGATGTCGTTGATCGGCTGCCACTCCGCCGACGCCCCGACCCCCGAGAGGGCGGAAAGCGTCCACTCCTCCAGCTCCCGGTACGACGATACGATATCGTCCTCCTCAACGTCTTCTTCCGGCAGGGACAGCGCGTACGTGATGACGGTGCCGGGCTCGCAGAACATCGCCCCGCCACCGCTGCACCGCCGTACAACCTGCACGTCGTTCTGCGCGGCCAGGTCCTCGAACACCTCGTCCCGCACCGACTGGAACCGGCCGATGACAACGCTCGGTTCCTCCCACCGCCAGAACCGGAGCGTCGGCGGTGCCTCCCCCGCGGCGACTCTATCGGTTATCACCTCGTCCAGCGCCATGTGCATCGCCGGCGAGTATCCGCCCTCTACGACACGCCACTCCCGGTCACTCTCCACTGTTCATCGCCTCCCGCAGCACCGCTGCGACGTCTCCCGCGTCGAAGCCGACGAGTGCAGCGTCACCCGCCGCCTCGGTGATACGGTCCTCCAGCGTTCCCGCCGGTGCACCGGCATCGACACCCTCGACCGCGGCCTCGATCCGGTCGAGCGCTTCTTCAGGGTAGACGAAGAAATCACCGTGCAGCTCCACAGCCTCTATCTCCTCACCGGCATCCACGTCCGCCCGCAGCAGCTTCCCGCCCTCCACCTTCAGTTCCGCGCGGCTGTTCATACTTCCCTGACTGGGCGCCACCTTCTAAACGCTTTCGGAATTCGTACCGGCGGGAAACAGGTCGTCCACATCAGCGTCGAGCGATCCGTCCTCTCTGTACATGACGACCGTGCGTCCACCGTCGAACGCGAGCCCGGTGTGGTCGTAGTCGAAGTGGTCCCTGGCCATCCGGTAGATCGGTGTGTCCCCGTTGCCGTACCGGATAGTGGCCACCGTGACATCGACGGTATCGTGCAGCTCCTGCCCGGTCTCCGCCAGGAACCGGCCGATCCCGCTCTCCCGCCGGTCCGGGTGGACGACGAGATGGAAGTCGTACCCGACCGACAGGCCGTCCGCCTCCAGTCGTTGCAGTCCCTGCCGCATCGGTTCGGGGTAGTGGAGTTGCTCGAGCACAGTCTCCCGCGGGGAGAACGCCATGTAGTTCCCGACCGGTTCCGGAGCTGCGCCGTTTCCTTCCTCGATACCGATCAGGCAGAACGCGTCGTCCTGCTCCCGGACAGTGTCCAGCACGTCCCGTGTCTTCGCTTCACTGTCGGGGACACCGTTCGGCTCCCACATCTCCCTGTAATAGTTGTCAAGGAACTCATCGCGCACTGACGCCCATATCTCTTCATCCGTCTCAGTGACATCGGTCACCCGTATCCGTGTGTCGCCGACTGTTAACGGGGTGTACGACGATCTCTCCGCAAGGTATCTCCACGTATCGTCGCTCATTGGCCGTGTTCCTCCAGATAGGATGCCAGCAGCGTGGTGACGGTGCCGGGCACCTCCTGCAGCATCAGGTGGGACGAGTCTATCATCTCCAGGCGGCAGTCAAGCAGGTCGGCAAGTTCCCTCGATTTTTCCGGTGTTATCGCACCGTCCTGCCTGCCACCGACGACCATGGCCGGTACATCGACACTGTCCAGCTCGTCACGGACATCGTACTCCACCATCGCCTCCAGCCCCGATATAACCGGTTCGTCGTCCGCCGCCACAAGTTCCTGGACCGTCTCCTCCCAGAGCGGTCCCGCTCCCTGGCCGAGGTAGTTCTCGGCTATCATCTCCGCCCATTCCTCCCGCTCCATCTCGTGGAAGTTGTCCAGGTAGAACTGCGGCCGCTTCACCTCCGGCTCCGGGGTGGATGCGCATGTCCCGAGCAGGACGAGCCCGCCGAGGGTGTCGTACCGGACGGCGTACGTCAGTGCGACCATCCCGCCCATCGAGTGGCCCACGAGCACAGGGTCCTCGAACCCGTGCTGAGCTATCAGGGTGTGAAGGTCGTCTGCAAGGTCGTCGAAGTCGAACTCTGCACATGGGGACTCGCCGTGGCAGCGGTGGTCGTAGAACAGCAGCGGGTTGTCGATGTCAAGGTCCCGGCGGACCTGCCGCCATGACTCCTTCGAGCCGAGCCAGCCGTGGAGGAAGACGATCGGGGTACCGGTCCCGGGCTCGGACTGGGTGGCGAGGTCGGCCGCGTTCATGGGCCTCCCTGCCCGGGAGGGATTCAAATCTCTTTCCATACCGCGAGAAGAAGGCTGATCCGCGTCGTCCAGTTACACCGGCAGCGTCCTGTCCTCGAACGTGTCAATATCGTACTCCGTGTACGGGTCCAGCCGGCTGACGAGGACCGGGGTGAGGTCCGGGAGGTCCTTGAGGAGCTGTTTCTGCCCGGCGACGAACCGGTCGTAGCGCTCGTTCGTGACGTAGTGTCCGGGATCGTCGCCGAACGCGGAGATAGCCGCGAGACCGTCCTCTATCGACGACCGGGAATCCCCGATCTCCCCGCCCTCCAGCCGCTTGCTGGTGGATGTTAGGCGGTAAAATTCTGCGTCGCAGTGAACGATGTAGGAACCGTGCGGGTCGCGGGAATCAAGGAGGTACTCCCCCGGCTTCCGGTCCCAGGTCTTGTCTATCCCCATACGGGTGTCTGTCGCCTCCCGTTCCGCGAACATGTCAACGGTCCTGTCCGATACCCCGCCAAAGTAGGGGGACCGGAGCCAGTCGTACAGGTAGATGATCTCCCGCTCCGAGTGGTCGAACGCAGGATCGTCAACGACGGTGGCGACCTGGAGGTCTGTCCGCGTCAGCGGGGGGAGGTCGTACCGGTCCACCAGCTGCTCGTCAACACCGTCCTCCCCGCTCGCTGCGGCGAGGAGTTCGTCCTCCTGCAGCCAGTGGGAGCCCTCCACCCATGCCGGGTCGTACTCTTCCTCCGTATCCGCGTCGTACACCGCGTCCGGTATCGTATCTATCTCTCTGCCGGCGATGATCTGGTGGTCGTAGTGCCGCGCGATCCTGATACCGATCATCGCGTCCGATCCAGGGTCGGCGCCGGCAGGGGCGTGGTAGGCCTTGAACATGCTGAACGGGTTCTGGAGTCGGCGGGGGTCTGCATCGTCCCGCGGTTCGAACTCGAACCGCCAGTCGTTGTCGCCGTCGTCGACGGTGAAATACACGGTGGCGTTCTCCTGTCGTCGCTCCCATTCATCGAGAAGTTCCTGTTCCGCGGTCCCGGTCCCCGTTACGGTGCGCTGCGGGTTGGAATGCAGTTTCTGGACGCCGCCCTCGGCCAGCGACCGCTCGACGAACCTGTACTGCGGCTCCAGGAAAAAGTCTACGGCCTGCCGCCAGCGGTCCCGCTCTCCATCCAGATCTCCGGCGTCGAGGCCGTCACGCCAGTTCCCGGGCAGCTCACCGTCGGATTCGAGGAACGGCCCGCTGACATTCTCAGCGGAACGGATCGAAAAACACTTCATTTTAGTCCTTTCTTAGTAACGAATTTTTAAATTGGTGGACGAAAACGGGAAAATTCCTTCTAAAACAGGCTAGAGAGAGGAAATCTTCTTCTCCGCGGGGAGGAGAGACGGGTCGGCATCTTCCGGCACATACTCGAGGACATTGATATCGTCAAGGTCTTCCTCGACCTCCCGCCGCCGGTCCTTCACCCGGTCGATGAACCACGCCGGGGCGTTCGCCTGGTGCTCAAGCCGGTTCTTCCGGAACCGCATCCAGTCCTCCCCCTCGTGCCACCGCCCGTTTTTCGTCACCGCCACGTATTCAGGGTCCCCGTCGACGATGACCGGCCCCTCGTCCCACGTATCCCAGAAATGTTCGACATCGATATCCTCGCCTGGCGTCGGACTTGCGAACTCGTCGAAACAGCCCAGCATCCCGAGCCCTGACCGCGTCCCGTAGTACGTTCCGACGACATCCGCTACCTGCTCCCCGTAGGGGCGGGGGAGGTCTGCGAGGCGTTCGCTGAAGGCGGGGGAGCGGAACGGCCGGAGGACATATACTGCGCCGGAGTCGTCCCGGTCAAGGGCCTTGATATTGGGCGGGGTCACCGGTGCACCGGCGGCCGTGTCTTTCAACTGCTCGTAGATGCCGCCCTCCCGGTGGAAGGCGACCTCCATGAACGCCTCCGGGACGAGGACGTACTCTCCCCGCTGGAGGCCGCCGTTGCGTGCGAGACCGGGGAACCGGGACGTCCCGAGCTCTGCGAAGAGATAGTCGTCGTGGTCGTTCCTGTTGAACGGGCTGGACGGGGCATTATTGAGGTCTCGGAGGATGTCCTCGCCGTGGTTCGCCCACTGGCGCACCACGTAGTCCGGCGCCGTCTCCCCCTCTACCGGGTCGACCCCGCGGTCGTAGAAGAAGAACACGTTGGGGGACGTGTTCATCTCGTCGAACCTGATGTCCATCCGCGGCCACACCCGGTATTCGTCGGTACCCGCTCCTGTCTCTACCTCCGCGACGACCGGGGTGTCACGCACGGCGCTGGCCCATTCTTCATATGCTGCCTCGGCTTCCCCCTGCTCCCGGTACCAGTTCTCGGCCTCTCCCGGGCCGCTGAGCCTGCTGGCCGGCGGTGTGACTGGTTCGTACTTTGGAAGCTCCTGGTCAAGCGGGGCATAGTATATCTCCCGTACGTTCCCGGGATCGACCGCTGTCTGCGTCCCGTCATCGTTCTCAAGGTAGAACGATACATCCTCCACATCGTTGATCGCCATGCCCGGCCTCACTGGATCCACCTCCCTGCTATATCGTGCATGGGAAATCACCGTCCTGGAGTGGTTCGTGGAATTCCCGGAGACTCTCCCGCCCCGGTCCCGATGATCCATCGGCAGCGGTGTAGGACTCGTCCACGTAGGGCCCGGTCCGGCCGAACACCGTCTGGAGTTCCGAGGAGAGCGGAGACTCGTGCTCCCACCGCTCCCCGTACCGCGGTGAACTCATCCCGCACCACCCTGTCTGCGGTGACGCGGACGTGTGATGCCGTACACGGCGCCGTCGCTGTATTGAGCGTGTTTCATACAGGACCAACCTCCAGCGGGGGTCGGACAGGAAAGAGGCTGATCCACTAGTGGATCAGCAGCAGAATCAGTAGGACGATGGAGAGAATGCTGACAAAACGGAACCCTTCACTTCCGCGGGAATCGCTTGAAGCGTCGCTCATCTCGGATTCTCTCCGTTGCCCACGTTAACTAGGAAATAATTTATAAACCTTTCTCCGGGGTCACCGGTTCCTGTAACACAGCTCCCCGATTTCCTGGTAATAGGTTTCAGGGTCTGCAGCCAGGGCCGCCCCCTGTTCCAGCAGTTCCCTGTCCTCGGCTGCCAGGCCGGTGAACTCGTTCAGGGCGCGGTCCCGCAGGGACTCCAGTCTCCCCGGCTCCTCTCCCGGCGCGTCGTCTGGATCGAACACGCCGTCATCCTTCAGGTACTGGCATACCATCGATTCCGTGGACGGCTCGTACCACGAGCCGACCCCGTTCAAACGGACCTGGAGCCGTCCCTGGTCGGGGAGCGCGTACATCCAGATACGTTCTCCCTTCTTCAGGTAGCTGTCCGGCCCGCCGTAGACAGGGTACTCGCCCGGCGTCTCTGGACGGTCAAACCCGGACGGGTCCTCTACCTCGGCGTCCAGCTCCGTACGGTATACAAGCCCGTTCACCGGGGACCACCTCCGGCAGAACCGTGCGCTGTATAGAGGCCTACTCGTGGGCCCCGTATACAAATTGGCGGAGGCACCCTGCAAATACTGTACCGGGATCAGCTCCTGGAGAACCGGAGTTTATAGGGCAAATTGGCGTAGACGCCCTGTCACGTGTGTTCGTTCCATCACGACCACTGGCACCGATTTCAGTGGGCGAACCTTTATGTACGTTACCACCGGCAGCGTCCCTATGCGGGCGGTCTTTATCGGACGCTTCCAGGTCTTCCACCGCGGCCACCACCGCGTCATCGAGGAGTACCGCGACAGGTTCGATGAGTTTCTCCTGGGCATGGGCAGCCCGACGAAGTCCAGGACCTCCGACAACCCGCTGACCGCAGGTGAACGGGAGGATATCATCCATGCCTGCTTCCCGGGTATCGACGTCCTGCAGATCGAGGACGAGGGGCCGACTGAGGAGGATAACCAGCGGTGGGCGGAGAAACTGGGGCCCACGACAGGTGCCGACGTCGTCATCTCACAGAACGACCTGGTGAAACGCCTGATACGCGAATACACTGACCTGGACCTCATCGAGCAGGACCTGTACGACCCGGACCGGTTCTCCGGCACCGAGATCCGCCGCCGCATCCGGGACGATGAAGCGTGGGAGGAACTGGTCCCGGACTGCGCGGTCGGGACGGTCAGACAATACACGGACATTATCCGGGAGACGAAAGAAGCATAAGGCCACAGACACCAGCGTGGTCCATGGTCGACATCAGGGCGGCGCGGGGGAGGATAGAGGACTTTCTCCACGACTACCTCGCGGACAGCGGTGCCGACGGGTACGTCATCGGTGTCAGCGGCGGCCTCGATTCCGCGGTCACCCTCCAGCTCGCGGTGGACGCAGTCGGCCCGGAACAGGTGCACGCCCTGGTCATGCCGGGCGATACGTCACAGGCGGAGAACGTCACTGATGCCCGCCGCCTCTGTGACGACCTCGGTGTCGACACCGAGGAGATAGAGATCGGTGACATCGTGGACCAGTTCACCGCTGCAGCCCCGTTCGACCCGGGCGAGGTCGCCGCGGGAAACACCGCGGTCCGCACACGCATGGTACTGCTATACATGGCCGCCAACCACGAGGACCGGCTGGTGCTCGGCACCAGCAACCGGACGGAACTCCTCGTCGGCTACTTCACGAAATGGGGCGACCAGGCCGCTGACGTGCGTGCGATCGCGGACCTGTACAAGACCGAGGTAAGAGAACTTGCTCGCGAGATGGGGCTGCCCGACACGTTCGTCGAGAAAGCGCCGACCGCCGGCATGTGGCAGGGGCAGACCGACGAGGACGAGCTCGGCGCCCCGTACGACACCATCGATCAGGTGTTGCAGCGGTATGTGGACCGGTCACAGGCCGTCGATGAAATCGCAGCCGATACCGGGGTCGACAGGGAGACCGTTGAACACGTCGTGTCGCTGCACGAGGACGCCGCGCACAAGCGCGGCCCGGTCCCGCAGCCGGACCTCCGGTGACCTAGTCGAAGAACGCCAGCACGTCATCCAGTGCCGCTGTATTGAGGACGTCTCCCTGCTCCAGCCAGCCCCGCCGCGCCTGCGCCACCCCGAGGTGCATGTATCCGAGTTCCTGCGGCGCGTGGGCGTCTGTCGACACCACAAACCTGACGGTGTCGCGGTACTCCTTCACGTGCTGCCAGTCCAGGTCCAGCCGGTTCGGCTGCGCGTTGATCTCCACCGCAACGTTCTCCGCCGCGGCCGCGTCCATCACCTGTTCGAGGTCAAGATCGACCGGCTCCCGTTCATGGATCTTCCGGTTGGTCGGGTGCCCCCAGATATCCGCTCCCTGCCGGAACGCGTCGACGACCGCCTCGGTCGGATCAGCCGGGGTCTGATGGATGGACGCCACCACCACGTCGACCAGTTCCACCATCTCCGCCGGTGCTCCGAGCCCGTCGGCGGTGATGTCGGTCTCGATGCCGTGCACCACGTCGATACCCAGGTCCTCGTTCACCCTGTCGATCTCCTCCCGCTGCTCCTCCAGCTCGTCAACAGACGCGATCCCGTCGACGACCGGCAGCGTCGGACCGTGGTCGGTGATCACGATGTAGTCGTGCCCCTCCGCTGCAGCCGCCTCCGCCATTTGTTGTATGGACGTGTCGCCGTCGCTCCATGTCGTATGCATCTGCAGGTCGCCACGGACGTCCTCCCGCTCCACAAGGTCGGGGAGTGCTCCTCTTGCAGCCGCGTCCACCTCCCCCATATTTTCACGCAGTTCGGGCGGGATGAATTCGAGTCCGAGCGCATCGTACACGTCGTCCTCGGACGCCGATGCGACCGTTTCCTCGCCCTCCATCACACCGTACTCGTTCAGCTTCCAGCCCTCCTGCTGCGCCCGCTTCCGCAGCGCGACGTTGTGGTCTTTCGACCCGGTGAAATACAGGAGGGCGGCACCCCAGGACGACGCGTCCACGATCCGGAGGTCGACCTGGACAGTGTCATCGAGGACGACCGACGACTTTGTCTCGCCGCGGGACAGCACCTCGGTGACGCCCGACATGTTGCAGAACGCGTCCATCGCCTTCTCTCTGTTCCCCGCTGTCGCGAGCACGTCCACATCCCCGATGGTCGGTTTGCGGCGGCGGAACGAGCCGGCAGCCTGCACGCGTGTGAACTCACCGGTCGCGGTAAGCATGTCCTCCAGCTCCTCGACCATCGGGAACACCGTGCCGAGCAGCATCCGTTCCTCGCCTCTCCGCGCCAGTGCGATGTGGTCGAGGATGTTCTCCTGGCTCGTCTCCCCGAACCCCTCTACTTCTGCGATCTTCCCTGCCTCGGCGGCCTCCTCGAGTTCGTCCAGGGTCGTGACCCCGAGCGCATCGTACAGCGTCTTCACCCGTTTCGGGCCGAGCCCTTCCACCGCGGTAAGCGCCTCCACGTCCACGGGGACGTCTTCCTTCAGCTCTTCATAGTACTCGAGTTCACCTGTTTCCAGGTATTCGGCGACCTTGTCCGCGATGGCGTCGCCCACCCCGTTGATCTCCTGCAACGCGTCCCGCTCGTGGTAGTCCTCGACCGGGTCGGAGAGTGTCTCGATAGAACGTGCCGCTTTCCGGTACGCCTGCGGCTTGTACTCGACCTCCTGCATCTCCAGGAAGTCTGCGATATCCCGCAGCAGCTGGGCGACAGCCTTGTTCTTCATACAGTGTTGGTTAGAAGATGCGGTTCTTCAACGTTCCGGGAACCAGTCTACTGGGAGCCGGCCTGTCCTGGTCCGCTCTGCTGTGCCGAGCCGTTCCCCGAACCGCCTGCCGCAGGGATGTTGCCGGGTCGTCCAATCCCAGTCTGCTGTCGGACGTCGGCCGGAATCTTACTGGAGATGTTCATATCCCCTGTCGGCTGTCCCCGGCGTTCCATCGCTTCGATGGCGCGCTGGTGACCCGTGACCGAGTTGTTCAGCGCCCTGCTGATGCCGGCCTTCGCCTCCTCCGGGACGCGTTCATAGACCGAGGAGAGCACTTTCGCATGGTGCATCGTCGCCCGTGCAACGAGTTCGTCGACCTTCTGCTGCTGTGCGAGATCGCTGACTTCCTGTCCCAGCTGGTTCACTTCCTGCATCTTGTCCGAGTACGCGTTGGCGGTCTCATTGGCAAGCTCGGTCTCGTTCTCTTCTGCCATCGCGTCGGTCTCGTTCGCACGCTTCCCGGCATGGTCAAGCTTGGCCTGTGCGGCAGCTGTCTGGTTCGGTGCCAGATCCTCGACCTGTTCTTCGACTGTTGTCTTCGTATCATACAGGGCGTGGTCCGGCGTCACTGCGACGCCGTGCGCCTGGCCAGCGTGTGCAGCCCCGATACCGAGCAACAGTGCGGTGATTCCAGCGAGGAGGATGAACCGTTTCACTGCGATCCACCTCCGTCCTGCGTCTGGTTGGTGTCAAGCTGCTCGCCGACACTGCTCCGTGCATCGTCCGCCGACTGTCTCGCGTCCTGCAGCTGCTGTTCAAGATCCGCGGCTTCGGCTGTATCCAGACCTTCCACAAGATCTATCGCGTCAGCGAACCGTTGCGACGCCTGTCCGAACTCGGTCCGGGCCGTTTCAAGGTTGTCATTGTCCAGCGCGTCGTTCCCCTCCCGCAGGTTCTGCCTGCCCTGCTCTCTCAGTGCCTGTGCCTCTGCGATCTGTTCGGATGCGTTGACCTCGTCTCCTCCGGTATCATCGCCTGTGCCTGGCTGGCCACCCGGTCCAGCATCATCCGGGATTCTCTGCTGCGCCTGCCGTACGTTGTTCAACGCGGTCTGCAGTCCCTGCTGTGCCTCCGCCGGCGCGTTCTCCATCACGCCCTGCAGCACTGATTCCGCCTTCTGCAGCCCCTCCGTATCGTCGGACGAGGCACGCTGCGCCACATTGTTCATGTTCTCCGCGGCGCGCTGCGCTGCATCGTAGTTCCCGTTCTCCGCTGCAGCCTGTGCCTCGGCGGCGCGTTCCTGCGCCACCGTTCCAGGCTTCGCCATGCCGAGCCCCATCTTGGCGTTGTCCCACGCAACTTCAAGCCCGTAGATCGGCGAACCCGGACCGACCATACCCGGCCCGACATC
>CAZTXA010000008.1:0-10664 GCA_964617945.1 uncultured archaeon | reverse complement strand
GGGCGCGGAAAAGGCGCGACCGTCCAAAAAGGCGGCCGGCAACCGCGAGAACTGATCCTTGTTGACCTATCCCCCGGTCAGTATGTCTCCGATCTGTGCCTGTTCGTAGGACTTTCTGAGGTTCTCCCACTCCTCTGCCGTAAGTGTGTTGCGGCATTCGGTGGTAACGTCGCTGGGCGGTTCCTCGCCGTTCTGTACGCGTTGGAGTTGGAGGTCGCAGTCTGCTTGGCTCGTTCCTCCCTCGGTGACGCTGAAGATGTCTCCAATACCTGTCTGACTTCCGACTATGACTGCAAGAGCGGTAGTTAGAAGCACAAGTCCGAGGACGGCATATGACAGGGGAATGGACGCACCGGTTCTCAATACTGGCACCTCTGCTCATCCACGTCCCACTCAAGTCCGTAACGGTTACAGACCTGTTCCATGGCCTGGTCACAGCGTTCTTGACCGAGGGAAGAGTGGAACGTCTGGTCGTTTACTCCGTCCACGCACTGTGGTGCGAGGTGGTTGACGATGCATTCGACGTTGCCCTGGGAGGTCCCTGCGCCGGAGACATCGAACCGGTCATTGCAGAGCTGCTCCCAGCTGTTCAGGTCGGTGAGTACTTCTACGGTTGCGGTGTCCATGGTTTCCGTGTCTGTAAGCACTATCAGGGTCTGGGAGGTGGTGGTCATCCGCACCGTCCACTGACCCGGTTCGCCGTCCTCCGGTACTGTGAACGAGACTGTATCACCGTATTCCTTGGTCTGCACAGTCTCCCCTCCTGGGTTGACCAGTTCAAGTGATACCCTGTCCGTGTTGACGCTTCCGGTTACCTGCGGCGTCGCCGTCACCTCCCCGCCGCGCGTGACGGTGGATGGGCTGACCGTGACTGCGTTCTCACCGCTGCTCTCCCCCTCCTCATCATCGTCCTCGCCATCTTCTGGACTGCTGCATACGTCTCCCACCGGTTCCCTCTCCGCCGTTACCGCTACCCTGCCGCGTTCCCCGTCAGTCGAGCACAGGTAGACGTAGTGGGTGCCCGTATTGAACTCTATGTTCATCCATGTTCCCTGTACGGGTTCGACATCTCTGTCTTCGGATAACTGGTCTGCATATCCCTGGAGGTGCCAGTAGTTCTCCGGCTTCTCGAAGGCGCGGATGTAGAGCGTGTCTTGACCGTCGTTGAACACGAGCTTCTGCATCGGTGCTACCGTCACCGCCTCTCCTAGCTGGAATTCTACTTCCTCGTAGCTATCAGCGCTTTTCCAGTTCGCATTTATCTGTGCGCTCGTGGAGCTCACAGTCCTGTCGCTGTCAAGCGGGTTCCACCATGCGCCGGGCGCGACCAGCTCTGCTTCAAGCGTCCCCGGGCTGTCGACGGTCACCTGCAGACTCCCGTCCTCCCTGATCTCTGTTCGTTCCAGCCGTTCACCGTTGAGAGACACGTCCATCCGGTACCTCCCGGCCTCCTCGATACTGTAGCTTACCGACACCGTCCTCTCCGCGGTATCGGCATCCAGCGTGAAGGAGTCCGAGGCCAGCGATACGGTACCTTCCGGCGTCTCCCCGCCCACGTTGAGAGAGACGGTCTGCATACTGGGGGTGGACAGCTGCGTTATCTGTTTCTCCGCTTCCGGAGAACCTCCGTCACCGCTTTCGTACCTGAGTGGCAGGGTCGTCCTGCCACATTCGTGGTTCCGGATATTTATCGTGGCGTCGCCGTTGCTAACCCCTGAACGGGCAACGTCCTTCGGTCCCCCACCAACCGGGTCGTTCTCTCCCAGATCTATTTCCACGTGCGGGTCCGGGCCGGAGACCGGTCCCTTCAGGTCTATCCGGTACGTGTAATCACAGTAGCTCCATGGTTCGAGTCCGCCCTCGACGCGTTCCCCGAACTGCAGGTTCAGGGGCGCGTTTACCCCGGGTAGTTTGTGGCCCTCGAATCCAAGCGGGTCGTTTACCGCGATGAGCTCCCCGTCCTTCAGGACGGCGGCCCACGGCCCGCCCAGCTCTATGTCCTGGATTTCCCCGGTGTAGCGGAACGCGTGCTCGTCAGCCCTGTACTTGGTTCCCCGTGCAACGCCCTCACTCTTGATATCGTAGTGGCGGTTGCTGGTGCTCTCGATGGCCCCTGACACTTCTATCCTGAATCTGGAGGCCTCTGTGGGACCGCCGCCGAGCACTTCGATCTGCTTCCACTCCTGCGGGGGATCGTCCGGTGCCTCGACAATGACCGAGCCGCAGCTGAATGGTTGTACATCGCTGAACGGCCGGATCTCGACCGTCAACTCTCCAGGATCGCTCACGACGTCGGCAGGAACGGTGGACGTGGCAACATCGGTCGATTGCGCGCCGGGAGCGACCACGGTCCCCTCGCTGTTGATAACCTCGCCTCCAACGGCTATATCGTATCGTCTGGATTGTGTGTCGCTGAACCCGTCATCTGCTTCGAGGCGGACGTGGGTTTCGAGATCGACCGCCTGCCCTGCTACAGTGGTGGCCGATTCCATCCATCTCCCGCAACTCCAGGTTATCGCCGGACCGCCCTCCTGAGGCGCTTGATCTTCCACGGTTATCGTCTCTGTGACCTCGTCCGATGCGCCATCACCGTCCTCGACGTACAGCCGGACCTGGTAGTCGCCGGGTTCGGAGAATGTGTGTCTGGTGCCGCCTTTCCCGTCGACGTTCCAGAGTGTGAGCCCTTCGGCGGGCCCGCCGGTGATGTGGGAGAGGGAGGCGGTGATTTCGCCGTCAGGGTCTGTGCTGTCGACGCTGCTTATGGTTATCTCCTCTCCGACCGTGGCCGTGGACGGAAGGGTCAGCTCTGCCTCGGGCGGCTGGTTGGAATCCTCCCACTGGTATCCCCTGTTGTGGATGGTGACGGCGGCGTCGGCGTTGCCTTCTCCTATATCTCCGTCGTTCTCCGCGGCTATGATATCCAGGACTTCTGTATCGGAGATCTGGTTGTCGCCGTCGTCGTACTCCTCGAAGACAGTAACGTGATCATCTATGATGGTCTGGCTGCTTTGAGAGTCATGGTCGGAGCCTGTGTGTGCAGAAACAATCATACTAAGAAAAGTGAGAAGCGCGATCAGGAGGGCAGCCCTCCGAAGTTGCACCATATATGTATCAAGAGGAAATCTCTTGCTTAAAAATATTGTAATGCAGCCTCCCTCGTTCAAAAAAATATTAACCTGTCCCGGGGCGGACGGCCGGGGAGTTGACAATATCCGCCGCGGTGGACAGGGGTAAACCGGCTCTAACCGGTTCTCCCCCTCCGCCGCCACAGATTTAAGATTTCGTTTATAAACCGGCGTATGGACCGGCAGTTCTACGACATCGACATCCAGTCGGAGCACTCCGCCGGCGACGATTCTATCGCACAGCTCGCGGAGCGTGCCGCCCGGCTCGGGTTCGACGGCATCGCCATCACGGACTACGTCGCAGAGAAGGATGATGTGGAACGGGTGGCGCAGGCCATCGAAGCGACGGATGCACAGCTGGACGTGCACCTCGGTGCGAAGCTGAAGCCGGAAGACCCTGAAGACCTGGCGGACATGCTGCAACAGTTCCGGGAGCTGGTGGAGGTGGTCGCGGTACACGGCGGCGACGCGGCGGTGAACCGTGCCGCGACGGAGGATCCCCGTGTCGATGTCCTCGCACACCCGGAGAACGGGCGGACGGATGCAGGCCTCGACCACGTCATGGTGAAACAGGCCGCGGCGAACAACGTCGCCGTCCAGCTGAACCTGCGGCAGCTCCTTGAGACCTATGGAAAGGTGCGGAGCCATATCCTCTCCCATATGCGTCGGAACGTCCGCCTTGCCGACCACTTCGACGCACCGGTCATCGTGTCCAGCGGCGCGACAACGGTGTGGCAGCTGCGGGCACCCCGCGAACTTGCCGCGTTCCCCCGGGTCATGGGGCGCGGTGTGGAACATAGTTTCGATACAGTCTCCGCCGTCCCCCGCCGCATCCTGGAACGGGCGGAACAGGTGACGCGCGAAGAATTCATCCGGCCCGGCGTGGAGGTGGTGAACGATGGGTGACGAGCTGCAGGCATTGCCGAAGTCGCTGCGGGAGAAACACCGGTACATCGTATTCGACGTGATCTGTGACCGGGACCGTGAACTCGGGCAGGTCGTGGACGCGGCATGGGACGCCGTCCTCGACTTCCTCGGACAGGACGGTGCCGCTGCCGCCGAGCCGTGGGTGCTGGAGGACCTGTTCGACGCGGAGCAGCAGCGCGGCGCGGTCAAGGTGAAGAAGGGCGAGGTCGAGGAAGTGCGGGCGGCACTCGCACTGGTGCAGGAGATCGGTGGCGAGGACGCGGCCCTGCAGGTGCTCGGTGTGACGGGGACGATGGATTCTGCGCGGGAGAAATACTTCTGAGTATCCCGCTCTTTTTTCAATCTCTACCCCTCCAATCATGTTATGTCATACGGGCAGCAGGGTGTGAGCAAGCAGGAGCTTATCCACCTGCACGGTCTCCTAGCCGAGATAGATTCGCATCTGTCCAAGACTGAGGAAGACTACGAGTCGGATCTGGAGGAGTACAGAGATCTAGAGGTGCGTCCCACGTCCATCCACCAGAAAAAGACCGATCACAGGAACGCGGTTTTCGCCCTGGCAGAAAGTATCACGGACGGGCTGGGGGAGGAGCTCGAGCCGGACGAGGACAATCCAGGGGCGGCCTGCGAGAACAACTATCTCGGGTAGACCGGGCCCTCTCCATTCCGGGGCCGGTAGGGATAGACGTTCATTTTATAAAACTTCCAGCGAAACGCGTTCACAGGTTCTGGAGGATAATAGAATGCAGCTCGGCAACCAGCAGATGCAGTACGACCGCGCCAAAACCATCTTCTCCCCGGAGGGGCGACTGTTCCAGGTGGAATATGCGCGGGAGGCTGTGAAGAAAGGGTCTACCTCTGTCGGTGTGACCTACGACGAAGGCGTTGTCCTGGCTGCCACGAGAGAAAACCCGGAGCTCCAGTCCCGGAATCCGGACAAGGTATTCGAGATCGACGACCACATCGGTATGACAGTATCCGGCCTCGTCTCCGACGGCCGCGCACTGCTGAACGACGCGCGGGAGGAGGCGCAGCGGAACGTGATGGTATATGATGAGCCGGTGCCGACGTCCGCACTTGCGAAGTTCCTGGCGGACCGGCAGCAGATGTTCACCCAGTATGGCGGCGTGCGGCCGTTCGGTGTCGCGATGCTGGTCGGCGGCACCCGCGACCGCCCCGAGCTGTACCAGACCGACCCGTCCGGCATCCTCAAGGAGTGGAACGCGATCGCTATCGGCCGCGGCGCGGAAGCAGCGAACGACCTGTTCCGCGACGAGTACGAGGACGGCAGTGACGAGGACACGGCGATCCAGCTCGCACTGGACGCGCTCGACAAGGCGGAAGATGATGTCACGATAGAGAACGCGGAGATGGTGGTCATCGACGAGGACGGGTTCCAGCGCGTGATGCCGGAAGACCTCGAGGACCGCGGGTTCAGCCTGTAACCGCGGCAACCGTTTTAAATCTCTCTGAGAAGATTCGCCTGTATGGATTCTGAGGACGCGATAACCGTCACGTACAGCAACGAGCGGGAGTTCGAGATTCTTGTCGACCCTGACGAGGCGTTCGCATACCGCCGCGGCGAGATCGAGAACTTCGACAGGGTCCTGTTCGTCCAGGAGATCTTCACCGACGCGGCCGCTGCTGAGAAGGCGTCGATGGAGAACGTGGAGGACGAGTTCGGGACGCGGAACATCGTGGAAGCCGCCGAAGCATTATTCCAGCAGGGCGAGATGGCGCTGACCACTGACCAGAAGAACCAGCTCCGGGAGGAGAAACGGAAACAGGTTGTTAACATCATCGCGCGCCGCGCCATGAACCCGCAGACGAACGCGCCGCACCCGCCGCAGCGCATCGAGAACGCGATGGAGGAGGCCGGCATCCAGGTCGATGCGATGCGGGACGCGGAGGAACAGGTGCAGGAGGTGCTGGACGCGATCCGGCCGAAGATCCCGATTTCGATGGAGGAGAAGGAGATGGCGATCCGCGTCCCCAGCAAGTACTCCGGCAAGGCCTATGGTAAGATCCAGGAGATGGCGTCCGAGGTCCTTGAGGAGGAATGGGGGAACGACGCGTTCATGGCACGCATCCGTATCCCGGCCGGGGTCTCGACGAAATTGATGGAGACGCTGGAGGCGATGACCAGCGGCGAGGTCGAGGTCACCGACATCTGACACAGGAACAAACAGTTGTTTAATCATCTCCCAGTGACGAAATATACTTAAATCTACAGCGGCTCCCTGGAGCCAGGGATAGACAATTCTTCGGGAGGACGCCCAGCAGATAGCGGCCAGGCTCGAACCGTTCCAGGACCGTGACGAAGGGTCGTACGGGAACCGTATCCGCGTCTTCGACAGGGTCGTTGACGGATCACCTATCCCACAGATATCTGACGCTGTCGGCCTCCCCCAGTACACGGTCGACCGCTACCTCCAGGACATGGAGTCCCGGGGATACGTTACCGTCGTCGACGACTCGCCACGCCGCTACGACAGGACGCTGGACGGCGAAATCATCGACGACGCCCTTGCGGCCTACCGTGAACAGCTGCCGGGGGATTCGACACAGACAGCGGGCCAGGTCATAACCGCGCTCTCACCGCAGCGGGTGCAGCTTCTTGCCGCGGTCGATGACGGGAAGGAGAGTACTGCGGAGCTGCAGGAGGTGCCGCTGGATAACCCGCCGGTGCACGTCGCCCGGCCGCTGGTCGAGGCAGGGGTGCTGGACAGGACCGAGGCCGAGACCCAGTACGACCGCACGGGTACAGGGGATACCGCTGCCTGCATCGTCGCCGAACTGGGCGTGGAGCCGGCGGCGGACGTGTTCGATGCACTGAAGCTCCCGGACACGTGGGACGTGGTGGCGGCGATGGCCGGGAACGGGGACGGGTACGACAGTATCGATGACCTCGCGGACGATATCGGGACCGGCTATCAACGCGCCTATGATAGAAAGGAGCGGCTGGCCGACCCCGGCGTCGTACAGACCGAGGGAGCGGGACCGGCCACCCGGTACTACGGGACGGCAGCACTCGACAGGGTGTACGACGCGTTCAAGGACTACCCGGTGGACCGTATCCAGGAGATCGGGCGGTCGCTCCAGACAGCGCAGCGGACAGCAGCGCTCGTCCACGCCGCCGACACCTCGGCGCCGGGTATCGCAGAGGAGACACGGAGTGACCGGCAGCGTATCAACCAGCTCATGCCGGAGCTGGAGGATGCCGGGCTGGTGGATATAGCGGACACCTACGGGGTCACCTTTTCGCTGACCGGGGACGTCGGCGTCCCGACCCGGGAATTCATCTATGGCGTCGCTGACCCTGCAGCGCCACAGGGCTATGCTGATCAGGTGGAAGAGCAGCTGCTGGAACGGTTCCCTGGCCAGGACGCTGCCCGGGACGCCGTGACCATCGCCGCAGTCCTGCTGAACGGTGGGAAACTGAGCGATGCTGAAGAGTTCCTGGACATCTCATACAACACCGCTCTGAACAGGCTCGACGACCTCCTCATCGGACCGGGACTGGTGGAGAAGGAGGGCGGCGGACGGTTCACCGAATACCACCTCGACCAGGATTTCGCCGACGATGTGCAGCGGTACCTGGAGGTGTACGAACCCGCTGCCGCACTCCAGCTTGGTTCGACGCAGGTGCGGCAGGTGGAGGATGATACCGCCCTCCGGACACGGATAGCACTCAACACCCCCGGTCATACCCTGGCGGGGGGCGCGGAGGTGCCTGACCCGTTCGACATCTGGCCCCAGCTCGACGAGTTCATGGCGGTGGCACATTCGGCAGCCACCGACAGCACTATCTCCCACGTCAAGGACTTGCTGGGGACGTCCCGGGGCGCGGTGAAGGACCGCCTGTCGACGCTGGAGGAGAAAGGGGCGCTGAAGGCTGAAACGCATGAGACCGGTGCATCATTCATCTTTTCGGAGGAGGTGCGACCGGTCGTGGCAGAGTACGCGGACCAGTACGCTATACCGATGGACAGACTGGCGTTCCGTGACATGGAAGAGGTATGGCGCGAGGACCTGTTCGAGGACGATACGCTGTACGAGGATATGCTCGATTTCGCCACGATATCCATCGAGAGCGGTGGCATAGCGTCGTTCCGTCGGCGTCACGGCCTGGACCAGGAGGAGGCGAAATACCGGTTCGAACGGCTGGTCGACCGCGGCGTCCTCCGCCGCTCTTCCTCGAGCAGGGAGTTCCTGTTCGACCAGGAAGTCCGTCCCCTGCTCCGGCTGGCGGCAGACCGTATCGACCCTGACGTGGAGGCGGATATCGATCCGATGGACCACCTCCGGTTCCGCGACCTTGAGAACTTTGGGAGGTCCGAGTACCAGGACAGGGAAGAAAACAGTGCGCCGCAGGAAATGACGTTCAGGGACTACGACGGGGGCGGCGATACGGGTGGCGATCCGACACCGAACGGCGGCGTGAGAGAGGTCTCGCCGGACGGACGGCTGGACGCGGTCGAATACTTCAGCATCGAGGACGGCGCCGCCGAGGGCCTTATAGAGGATGTCGACCGTGCGGTCCAGGGAGCGGACGATCCTGTCGCCGCCGCGGACAGGCGCGTCGGGGACGACGTCTATGTGGTGGAGCCGCGGAACGTTGAATCGAGCGTGGTCGCGATGGTAGCAAGCGATGGTACCCGCTTCCAGATGGAGGGGAAACGGTACCGGGACGCGGTACCGGTCGAACACCTCTCTGACGGGTTCCTGCTTGTCAGCCCGGGGGAGAAGGACTCACTCACCGGCTTCCACGACGTCGATGAGATCTACCACGCTGTCCGTCCCGCCAAGTAACAGGTATATAAAGTTTTTTCCTCCGTTTCCTCCTGCGAGCGAAGAAGAGGAGAAGGCCTTCACGGTACACGCGGCTTCTCCCCGTAGGTGAATACAGATGACGACACATGTAGAAAACGGCGACATCGTGCTACCTGGAGAGGTACTGCACGAGGGCGAAGAATACACTGCTGGAGAGGGAGCGTTCGAGGAGAAAGGAAGTATCAAGGCAGAGTCTCTCGGCGCAGTTGATATGCGTGGCGGCGACAGCCTCCGCGTTATCCCCCGCTATAATCCATACGTTCCGAGCCAGGGCGACCTTGTCCTCGGCGAGATCGAACGGGTCGGCCCGTCCAACTGGAACGTCGACATCGGCTGCCCGTGGAGCGCGTTCATGCACGTGAACGCCGCAGTGGACGAGTACGTTGACCACGACGACGATATCTCCCAGTGGTACGACATCGGCGACCTGATCGTTGCGAAGGTGAAAGGCGTGACGAAAGGGATGGACGTCAAATTATCGATGGAACACGAGAATGCGCGGGAACTCGACGGCGGCCGCGTTATCACGGTCGCGCCGGCCAAGGTCCCCCGGATCATCGGGTCGAAGGGGACGATGGTCGAGATGATTAAGGACGCCACCGATTCCAGGATTGTGATCGGACAGAACGGGCGTGTCTGGATCGACGGCGCCAACGCAGGCGTGGCGGTCGACGCGGTCCGCAAGGTCGCGGACGAGGCACATACAGATAACCTGACCGAACGGATGGAGGACTGGCTTGCAGAGAATGGAGGTAACCTATAATGCCACAGAAAGAAAAGGAAGACCTGATCGTTGACGGCGAACGGATGGACGGCCGTGCCCCGGACGAGATGCGGGACATCGAGATGGAGATCGACGTCCTGAAGCGGGCGGACGGCTCCGCGTACGTCGAGGTCGGCAACACACGGGTCATGGCAGCAGTGTTCGGGCCGCAGGAACTGCACCCGGAGCACATGCGTGAGCCGGACAGGGCTGTATTGAATGCGCGGTACAACATGGCGCCGTTCTCTGTCGACGACCGGATGAACCCGGCACCGGGCCGGCGTGACAAGGAGATTTCCCTTGTCACAGAGAAAGCACTGGAACCGGTCGTCTTCCTTGAGGAGTTTCCGAAGGCCGAGATCAAGGTGCTTGTCGAAGTTATCGAGGCAGACGCGTCCACCCGGGTCACCGGGATCACCGCGGCAGGCCTCGCGCTCGTCGACGCCGGCATCCCGATGCGCGGCATCGTACAGGCGGCTGCACCGGGCAAGCTCGAGGACACGATGGTGCTCGACGTTGCCGGTGAAGAGGACGCGTACGGCAAGGCAGACATCCCGGTCGCGATGATCGACGCAGACCCGGAACGTATCACGCTCCTGCAGATGGATGGAGATATCCCGCCGAGCGATGTGGAAGAGGCGATCGACCTCGCCACGGAAGGGTGTGAACAACTGCATGAGATGCAGAAAGACGTTGCAAAGGAATCGATGGAGGCGATCCGACGATGAAACGCGAGACACAGCTCGATATCAATAAGGAATACGTCAAGGAACGTATCGCGGACGGCGAACGGATGGACGGTCGCGACTTCGACGAGTTCCGCGACATCACACTGGAGGCAGGACACATCCGGGAGACGGCGGACGGCTCCGCATACGTCGAGATGGGGGATACCAAGCTCATCGTCGGTATCTCCACCCAGATTGGCGACCCGTACGACGACTCACCGGACTCCGGCACACTGATCACGAACGCGGAGCTCGGGCCGATGGCATCCGAGGACTGGGAGGCCGGTC
>CAZTXA010000007.1:0-11607 GCA_964617945.1 uncultured archaeon | reverse complement strand
CCAACGAGTACTGGGAGCTGGACCGGGTGCACACCAAGCTGGAGGAATACATGACGGAGGCGTTCGAGGACGTGGCCGCGATGCGTCAGGAAGAAGGCGAGGGCACGACGTGGCGCGAGGCCGCGTACATCCTCGCCGTCGATAAAGTGCTAGAAGCCGAGAGGGATAGGGGCAACATCTCCCGCTGATAGCGTCTTTCCCTGGTTATTCCGAGCCCATCCCTTCATCCTCCCGTGTCAGTCCCTCGTAGTACCGGTCGATAATATCAAGGATATCTTCAACCGGTCCTCCCTCCTCGCCGTTGTCATCGCCCATGTTATCCGCCCAGTGACTGTCGCGATATCACGATCGAATGATGGTATATGAGGTACCCGCCAACGGAGATCATGACCAAGCCAAACACGCGGTGCAGCAGTGTTTCACCGGCCAGAAGGAGGTAGACGCCGAGCAGGGTCGCCGCCACGATGATGATCCGTGTGAGTACTATGCCGGTCTGTTGGACGTGTTCGTTCCAGTCGATATCCTGCCAGTCCATGCCGGTGAGAGCGAGGTGAAGTGTATTAAACCTTCACCGTGGACGGCCTGTCGACCGGTGGGTTCCCGTCGAGACAGATCTCACAGATATACCGCCCGCTCTCCCGCACACTCATGCGCTGCTCCATACAGATATCGCACCGGTCTGACACCGGTCCCTGTCCACCACCGTCTCGACCCATACACCCTAGTTAGCGCCGATACTTATTACGAATTTTGACAGTTGAAAAGAAACGAGGGATTGTATTTTTCATACATATAGTGAGGAAACGGTGTGGTTTGCACCTATGTTACGAGACCTGTTAGTACAGCAGCGTCAGTAGTCCATCTCCCATTCCTCGTACCGCCGCAGCAGGGCGTCATCGGTCTTCGGATCGATCTTCTCGAACGCCGCCGTGAAGTCCTCCCGTGACAGTGGCCGTGTCTGCAGGTCGTAGTCCTGCACCTCCTCCACCGGCCGCTCGGACAGCTGCTCCAGCTGCGGGTTCTCCTCGTCGATCATCCGCCGGACCGCGTCCGTCGCCAGGTTCTTCACCTCTCGTCCCGAGAAATTCCGCTCTACACACTCTTCCGCGATTACCTCGAGGTCGGCATCCACCGCGACACCGTCCTCCGCCGTGTTCAGCTTCAGAATACGCTTCGCCGTATCCTCCCCTGGCAGCGGGACGTATATCGTCCGTTCCATCCGCGACAGCACCGCCGGGTCCAGGTCCCACGGTGCGTTCGTCGCCCCGATAAACATCAGCTCATCGTTCTCCGCGTCAAACCCTGAGAGTTCCGTCAGGAGTGTGGACAGGACGCGCCGCGAGGCCTCATCCATGTCGCCGCCCCGGGAAAATGCGACCGAGTCCAGCTCGTCGAAGAACACGATGCTCGGCGACCGGTCACGGGCGGACTCAAAGATCGTGGAGATGATCTTCCCCGACTCGCCGTAATACTTGGACAGTGCCTGCGACAGTTTGACGTTGAAGAACGGGTACTCGTGGCTTCCTGCGACCGCCGAGGCCAGCAGCGACTTCCCCGTCCCCGGCGGCCCGTACAGGAGGATCGTGTGCAGCTGTTCCACCGCTGCCGGCTTATCCCGGATGGCCGCGAGCGCGAACGACTCCCGCAGTTCTTCCTTTGTCTCCTCCAGCCCTGCGACGTCCTCCCACGATACATCCGTCTCCTGCAGGAACCGGTCCGCGTCCGCAGGTGGCTCGTCCTCGTCGCCGCCGACGGTCACCTCCCGGTCCAGCGAACTACTTTTACCGAGAAGGTTGTCCCGGAGCTCGTAGTATTCTTCCGCCAGTTCCTCTTTTTTCTCCTGTTGCTTGCCGCGTGCGTTCTTCGCCTGCTCCATCAATACGTCGCCGCACTGCTCGTAGTACGACGCGGCCGCTGACTCGTTGCCTTCGTCGAGCGCTTCCTCCGCCTTTTCTTTCGACTCCTGGAAGAGCTCCCGGAGCTTTTTATCATACAAAGAACCTCACCTTTACCCTTTGACGTCCTCGACCCGTTTCGTGTCGCGTTCCTGCAGTGCGTGCTTGACTGCTTCCTGCGTCCCCATCTCGTCCTGCAGGTTCTTGACGTCATTGGCCTGCTGGATAATCTCGTCGACGCGCTCGTTCTCGATTTCCTCCGGGCTGAGCTGGCCGCTGAGGAGTGAGTTGAGCTGGTCCCATTTCTCCTCCCGGATCATCTCGCGGACGTCCGCCCGCCGCAGCTTGTCAATCAGGTCCTCCCGGTTCATGTCCTGGATCTTGGAGAGCAGGCCTTCACGCTGCGCCATCCGCTCCTTCCGCTTTATCGCGATAAGCCCGTCGACGACACGGAGCGCGTCCATCAGCCGTGCGTGCTCGTTGTGCAGGATCGCCATCTCGTCCTCGATGGATACGATCTCCTCCGCCAGTTCCTCCTGCAACAGTTCATCGTCAGCATCGACGATATCCTCGAACAGGCCTTCCCGCTTCTCAGACAGGTCCGAGTGCCGGTCCCGCTTCAGTTTCACATCGGCACGGATGTCGGCCTTCTCCCGGTTCAGATCGTCGAGCGTCAGGTTCTCGATATCCAGCGACCCGTCATCCTCACCGCCGAACACCCTGTCCTCGATGCCGTCTATAATCCCCATTGTATCGTCACATACCCCTGTTCTGGTCTCGGCTATTTAAATCTGGAGGTCAGTCGCCCATGAACTCTTCCACAATCTCCATCGCCTCCTCCCGCAGGCTCTCCTCGTCTTCCTCATCCTCCTCCGCGTCCTTGTCCTCGTCCACCCCCTCCGCTTCTCCGCCCTCTTCATCGGCCTCGAGCTCGACCTCGTCCCCTGTCTCGACGCCGTCTCCATCCTCTTCTGGCGCTCCCCCGTAGCTGTAGCCTGTCCCGGAGCCCGCCCCGGCCTCCTTGTACGCGTTCCAGAACCGTCCAATAGCGTTTACACAGTCCTCCAGCATCTCTTCTTCGTCCTCAAGGAAATAGATCCGTTGTTCCGTATCAAACGCTTCAACGTTGATATGGGGGTAATAGAGGTGTTCTGTCTCCGTGTCGACCTCCTCGACCGCCTCCCACCGGACCGTTCGCAGGATCGCATCGTCGCCGACCTCGCGCTGGATCCGCTTCCAGTCCTCCACGTCCTTGAACTCGACGGTGATACCGTTCTCTGACACGGTCACGTGGGCCAGTTCTCCGTCAAACTCCTCCTTGTCGACGTTGTCCATGCTGACCGTCTTGTCGGTCCAGGACTCGCTCATACCCTCTTCTTTTGGAGGACATGTTTTAACATTCACTGGTCGCCGCCGGCGAACCCGTCAAGCGTCGCCTGCCCGCCTTTCTCGAACCCTGACGCCCTGACACCTGCCCGCCGCACCCGGACACCGGGATGCTCCGACAGGAACTCCTCCACCAGCGGAACCACGGCCCCGTGCAGCGTCTCTGCGGAGTCCTGGGCGGCCTTGAACGAGGTACTCCGTGTCCGGGTCTTGAGGTCGTCGGTGATGATGATCGCGGACGCGGTCGAGTACCGCCACCCGCGATTGTCTGCCCGCGCTACTACCTCTTCCGCCAGGTCCGCAAGTACAGGTGCTATCCTCTCTATGTCACGCGTATCCTCCTCCAGCGTTGTCAGACGTGACAGCTGTTCCGGTTCCCGCTGCTCCAGCTCCGTCGACCCGTCTCCGCGTGCCTTCCGGTAGAGCGATACACCTTTCGCCTCGCCGAACGCGTCCACCAGCTGTGGCCGGCCGATCTGCCGCAGCTCTGCCACCGTCGACGCCCCGAGCTCCTCCAGCTGGTCGGCGGTCTTCGGACCGACGCCGTGCAGCTCGTCCACCGGCAGTGGTGCAAGGAACTCCTCCTCTTCGCCCGGCCGGACCGTCGTAATCCCGTCTGGTTTCTCCCGGTCAGATGCGATCTTCGCCACCAGTTTGTTCGGCCCGATACCGATAGACGCGGTCACACTGGATTCCGCCGCGATACGCTGCTGCAGTGTCTCCGCGGCGGCCTCCGCTGCCTCGTACCCGGTGACGTGGGACATGTCGGCGTAGGCTTCGTCGATGCTGGCGTCCTCCATCTCGGCTGCAGTGTCGTCGATGATCTGCTTTATCCGGCGTGAGACTGTGCTGTAGTACTCCTTGTCCGCTGCGAGGAACGCGATATCGTCGTCTTCGTCTGCCGCGATACGCCGCGCCTGGCTGATCGGCATCCCGGCGTGGATACCGTACTCCCGTGCATCGTATCCTGCGGCGCTCACTGCGCCCGATTCTTTGCCGCGTCCGGAGTACACGCAGACAACGACCGGCCGGTCCGCCAGTTCAGAACGCCGTGCTTTCTCACACGATGCGAAGAACGCGTCCAGATCGACGTGGAAGATGATTGCCATCGCTGCCTGTCACAGGTCTACGTCCTCATCGCCTGGTTCGATATCGTCCATGTCGAACATCTGCCCCATCTGGTCCTCCATCTGCTGCAGCTGTTTCCGTGTGCGGTACTGGAAGTACAGGACGATACCTGCAACACCTGCGACCGCGCCGACGGCGATCCCGCCGGCGAACGCCAGCACTGCTGATACCATACCCCTTCAGGAGAACCTAAGCTATTTGTACCTACGGCCGTACACCGCCCCCATGGTATCCCTTCTCGTCGAAGTGTTCATCGCTGCACTCATCACGGACCTTGCGACCGGTCTCGGCGCGTTCCCGTTCTTCTTCGTCCGGGAGATCCCGCGGACGTACAACGGGATGGCCTGGGGTCTCGCCGCTGGACTGATGGCCGCCGCATCTGTCATCGACCTGATATTTCCGGCGCTCAGGATGGGCGGTAGACCACACTTGCTCATCGGCGGCATGATCGGGCTCCTGTTCTACCTCGCCGGGGACAGGCTTGTCCGCAGCCTCGACATGGACTTTGAAGATGTGACCGATGCGGACTCTGTCGCCCGTATCGTCCTCATCCTCGGCGTCATGACCGTGCACTCGTTCCCGGAAGGGTTCGCTATCGGGCTCGCATTCATCTCCGGCATCGAGGGGCTCGGCCTCATCCTCGCCCTCGTCATCGCCATCCACAACATCCCGGAAGGACTCGCCATCTCCATCCCGCTCAAGGCAGAAGGCGTGTCGACGTGGCGGTGCGTCGGGTATTCGATCCTGTCCAGCGTCCCACAGCCTATCGCGGCCGTCGCTATCGTCCTCCTGACCGAGCTGCTCCGCAACTATCTCGCCATCGGGTTCGGGTTTGCGGCGGGCGCCATGCTCGCCCTCGTCACCCTTGAGATGATTCCAGAAGGGCTGGAATACGGGCAGAATACGACGTTCGCGCTCGGTACGGGTATCGGTATCGTCCTGATGTACCTGATCAACGTGTGGATCCAGTTTCCAGGGGTTTGATGGGGGATCCCCGGTCAGAACAGGTGCTTGACGATCAGGAACGCGAAGCTGATGGCTATCGTGGCGATAGTAACGAGTGTCACCGTGCCGACAATCCGGTCCGCCCGGCCAGGCATCTTCTCCTGCAGTACCGTGTCCAGCATCCACCCCCCGTCAAGCCCTTTCACCGGGAGCAGGTTGGCGATCCCGATCATCAGGTTCAGTAACCCGACGAAGAACAGGAGCTGGAAGAACATGAACAGGGGCCGTACCAGTGACTCGAACGCCGGTCTCACATCACGATCCGGGACCGCCCGGATGCCCATGTATCCTGCGTTGTCCGGTTCTCGCTCCTGTTCCAGCTCGGTGATCTGCTGTGCCGCGGTATCGCTGAGTCCAGGGTAGTTCTCCTGGATCCACTGCCACCGACCGATCTGCAGCGTCACATCGTCACCGGCCAGCACGTCGTTGTAGCGTTCGTACGTGGTAACGGTTCCCGGGGCCTGTCGCTCCAGCACGGGTAACAGGTAGTCGATTGGTGCTGGCGTATAACTGATGTTGCCCTCTGGCTGCGGCCGCGTCCCCAGTGTGACGGTAAACGTGCCGTTCCCCCCTGTCACAACTGTGACCGTCTGGTTGGCGGTGAAATCCTCCGTTGCGGCCTCGAACCCGGCCAGGTCCTGGGTCGACTGGTTATTCATCGCGGTGATCGTCATCCCCTGCTGGAGCCCTCCGGCTGCGGCCGGCGATTCCGTGCTGACGTTCACGATGTACATCCCGTTATGCTCGTACGCGCCGCGGATCTCCGGCGCGCCGTGTGCGGAGGTGAACGCTCCCTGTAGCACGAGGAACAACAGGACTGCGACGGTGATGTTCGCCATCGGCCCGGCCGCCAGGACGCGTAACCGCGCCAATGGACTGCCCTCTCCCCACGGACCGCCCGCGTCTTCCGCTTCCCCCTCTTCCGGCTCGAAGAAGTCGCGCTGTCCCTCCGGCTGGACGAACGCGCCGGGCAGGATGCCGATCAGGAGGAGTCCGACGTATTCGATATCAAATCCTTCCACCCGGGCGATGACGCCGTGCATCACCTCGTGGACGACCAGGACGACGGTCAGTGAGATCATGAAATGCCAGAACGGGAGCCCGAGGTAGCCGGCCTGCTCGGGATTGGTCACAGTGGAGACGGTCGGCAGTACCGGACCGACCGGCGGCGTGGCACCGCCGACGAGGAACAGCCGCAGCGTCTGGTGTACAATCAGGACGAACACGACAGCCATCCCGACGAACCCGACAGCGACACCGAGCGTTGACCAGAGCCTCCACACACGTGGTGACACCGCAGCGATCCGGTCCAGGTAGTCGATCCCGTGTTTCGTCCGTCGGACGAGGACGATAGAGTGCCGTTCGATGTTCTCCCGGTCCCGCCACACCACAGCTCCAAGCAGGATGAGGAAGAGGATGATGGAGAGAACATTCAGGCTGACAGGGAGCGCCATGGGCGGCCTTCCCCGTACTATCTATTTAAACCTTGCAGCGGCACTGCACGGGCATGGACGACGCCGTGTTCTGGGTGGATCAGCTCGCTGACGACATCCGCGACGACCGCGGTGATACGGGGCGCTACGTGTTCAACTCGGGGATGTCGGTGTCCGGGAAGATGCATATCGGCAACCTCCGCGGCGAGCTTATCATCCCGTCCCGCGTCCGCCACATCCTCGAAGAAGAGGGGAGAGATGTTACGTTCCGCGGCGTGTACTACACGCAGGACCGGTTCAAGGCGAAAGACGCGCAGCTGGAGCAGTTCGACGACCCGTCCGGGGCGGAGCGGTACGAGGGGTGGCGGCTGATTGATGTGCCGGACCCGGACGGCTGCCACGACAACTGGGTGGAACACTTCAACGCAGCCAACCAGCCGTACCTGGCAGAGTTCGGGATCGATGTCGACCCGCTGACCACCACAGAGTTCTACCGGATGGACGCTGCCAAGGACGTCGTCCAGCTGTTCCTTGAGGAGAAAGACCGGGTGCGCGAGGTGATGAACGAGTTCCGTGACAGGAACCCGTACCCGGAGGACTGGATCCCGTTCGATCCACTGTGCGAGGAGTGCAACCGGATCGACACCACGACCGCGCTCGAAGTTGATACGGAGGACTGGACGGTACGGTATGAATGCGAGGAGTGTGGTGAGGAGGGCTGGTCGGATATGGAGGAGGGGAAGCTGGCGTGGCGGCTGGAGTGGGCGGCGCTCTGGCACGTGCTCGACGTAGATTTCGAACCGTACGGGAAAGACCATGCGACGCCGGGCGGCTCCCGCGACTCCTGCGTCGCGCTGGCGGAGGAGTTCGACCTCAACTACCCGACAGGGTTCTCGTTCAACTGGGTGTACCTGAAGGACGGCGACGACGTCCGTGAGATGACCTCCTCTGGCGACGTCGGTATCTCTGCGGCGGAGTACCTCGAGTTTGCCGCGCCCGAAGTGCTCGCATTCCTCTACCTGTCCAACCGGCCGATGACAGAGATATACTTCTCGCCGACCGAGATGCCGACCCACTACCGCCGGTTCGACCGGGCGGAACGCGTCTACTTCGGCGAGGAGGAGCTGGACGACGAGAAACGGGCGATGAACCTGGAACGGACCTACGAGCTGGCTATGCAGGAGGTTCCTGAAGAACTGCCGGTGCGGGTACCGTTCGACCATGCCGCCTTCGTCGCACAGACAGTGCCGCGGGACGTATGGGCGGATGACGGGATCGCCACGCTGCAGGAGACCGGTCACGTCCCGGACGATATCAATGAGAAGGATATGGAACGGGTGCTGCAGCGACTGGAGCATGCCCGGCAGTGGGCCGTTGAGTACGCCCCTGAACAGTACCGCTACGATTTCAATGATTCCGTCCCGGACAGCGTGGTGCAGCAGCTGTCCAGCGACCAGATCGATGCGATGAACGGTCTCGAAGAGCTGCTAGCCACTGAGCAGTACAGCGACAGCGAGACACTGGAGAACGACCTGTTTGAGCTGGCCCGGGGATCGGACGTTGATGTCGGCGAGTTCTTCGCAGCCGCCTACCAGTGCCTCCTGTCCCGCGATGAGGGGCCGCGCCTCGCCGACTTCATCCTGACACGGGGACAGGACGAAGTGTTAAACGTCCTGAAGACGCTGAACTGACCATGGCACAGGTGCGGTACACCTCGCTCATCATTTCTGCCGGTATCATCGCTATCTACGTCCTCCAGTTGCTGGCCCCTGGCGTGACCGGGTTATCGTTCGTAGCCTCAGAGTTCGCAGCGGCACCGTGGACAATCCTGACCAGTATCTTCCTCCACAACCCCGGCGACTACATGCACCTCCTGAACAACCTGTTCTTCCTCGTGGTGTTCGGCTTCATGCTGGAGAACATCATCGGCACAAAGAAGTTCCTCGGACTGTACCTTGGTGGAGGAATCCTGGCGAACCTGTCCGCCTTCATATTCTACCCGGCGACCCCGGTTCTCGGTGCGTCGGGCGCGATATCTGCGATTATCGCGGCCCTCGCAGTGATCCGGCCGCGGGATATGGGCCTGTTCTGGGGCGTCCCTGTACCGATGTGGGCGGCGCTGCTCGGGTGGATAGTGACAAACCTTGTCGGCGCGGCAGCGACGGGCGGCGGGATCGCGTACGAGGCCCACCTGTTCGGGCTGGCGGCCGGCGCTGTAGCGGGGCTGTTCTTCAGAAGCGAACACTCACGGTCGGACAGTCAGGACGACACAGTGGACGAGGATATCGATATGGAACAGTGGGAGGAAGAATGGATGCGGACGTGATTCAGGCATTTTCCGCCCCACCGGAAAAATGCGGGGGGCAGGATTCGAACCTGCGAACCCCTACGGGACAGGGTATCTTCAACGAAGCTCGCTCCCGCTCGCTTCGTGAGCCACCGTCTCTCCCGTGTGGTCGAGAAGCTGGCTACCTAAGCCCTGCGCCTCTGGCCCTCCGGATTGGCCATCCGAGCTACTCCGTCAGGAGCTGGTCGGAAGGCAAGCTCGCCAGAGCTTGGCCACTCGGCCACCCCCGCACCTGTTAGTGACCACGGAAAACAGGTTTTTAAACGCCGATGATGTGGTCCTCCAGCGCCCGCGACCGCGTCGTAAGCCGTTCAGCCCCGCCCTCACGGATGACATAGATATCCTCTATCCGCACACCGAACTCGCCGTCCCGGTACACACCGGGTTCCAGCGTGACAACGTTCCCTGCCTCCAGCGTCTCGTCGACGCTTCCCGAGATCTTCGGCGGCTCATGTACTGAGAGTCCGACGCCGTGACCCGCAGCGTGTGGATACCCGTCCTCGTAGCCGGCGGATGCAAGCGTCTCCCGCGCCACCCCATCTATATCTGAGACGTCCGCACCGGCCGCCAGTTCCTGCTCGGCCGCCTCCAGCGCCGCCCGCACTGCTTCATACGCCTGACGGAACTGGTCCGGCGGGGTACCGATGTATACGGTCCGGGCGATATCCGCGACGTACCCGTCGTACCGGGCACCGATGTCGAACAGGACCGCGTCCTCACCCACCGCCGTGTCACGCGGGGCGTGGTGTGGATGGGCGGCCATACTGCCCGCGGCGACGATGGACGGGAACCCGGCGATACCGCCACGGTTCCGCATCCCGTGTTCGATCACGCCTGCGACTTCGCTCTCTGTCATCTCCGCATCCAGCTCCTGTAGCATGTCAGAAAATACGTCCTCTGTCATCTCAACAGCTGTTCTGGTCGCCTCCACCTCGTCCTCCTCCTTCACGGCCCGGATGTCAGAGAGGACATCGTCGAACGTTACTGAGAGCGAGTCGGCAAGGCGGCTGTACAGGCCGGCCGTCATGTTCTCACTGAGCGCCACTGTATCGTCCTCGTCCAGGACGTCCTGCACGGCATCGCTGAACGACCCGTCCGGGACCTGGATCCGGATTTTAGCGGTCTCCTCCGCCGCACCTGCGTCCAGACCGCTGACGAACAGGCAGGCCTCACCGTCACGCGGGACGACGACGAGCGGGTACCACCCACGCGTCCCCCCGTCTGAATACGCTTCGAACCCGGAGAGATACTGTGTCGGCGCGGCCCCGGCCGCAACCAGTGCATCGCACCCCGCTTCCTCAAGAGCGTCTTTCACTCCATTGATACGTCGCTGGAAATCCATCCCGATAGATTTTTGTTTGCCCGCATCTTATTAGTGCTATCATGTCTCTCCGTGAAGGTGCCAAGACGGTTGTCAACCAGTGCCTGAACGTACAACCGGACGAACAGGTTGTCGTCGTGAACGACGGGAACGATCCGAACCTCATCGATGCCCTTCTCACGGTACTCGACAGCACGGCCGAGTACCAGTACATGGAATACGAGCCGCCGGAGCGGCAAGGAGGTGAGCCACCTGATCGGGTGGCGGAAGCACTCCGTGGGGCAGACGTGTTCATAGCGCCCACGCAGAAATCATTGTCGCACACCCGGGCGAGGCGTGAAGCGACCGAAGACGGGGTGCGCGGCGCCACGATGTCGGGGATAACTCAGGATATATGGACGACGTCTCTCCTCGCCGACTACGAGGAGGTTGCACGCCGATGTCAGGCGGTGTATGACCGGCTTTCCGGTACCGAAACAGTTCAGATTGAAACCCCCTCAGGCACTGATCTCGAACTGGAGATCGTGATGGAGTATTACACGCAGGGAACAGGAATTTACCATAATCCCGGCGAGTGGGGAAATCTACCGGCTGGCGAAACATACGGGGCTCCGGTCAACGCGTCGGGGACGCTCGTGATAGACCATTTCCCCTTCGCTCCGGAAGGGACGCGTGTGGAGATCAGGGAGAACCAGGCCGTCTCTCTCGAACACCCAGGACGGGAAGGATCAGAGCTTTCGGAGGCGTTCGAGGAGGTTCGAGGTGCACGGAATGTGGCGGAGTTCGGGGTGGGGACGAACCCGGAGGCCGAGCTGATAGGGAACACGCTGCAGGACGAGAAAGTGATGGGTACGATCCATATCGCGTTCGGCGACAACTCGTCCATGGTGCCGGACGGCGACGACAACCGGGTCGAGACGGGGCTGCACTGGGACGCCGTCTGCGAGGAGCCGACGGTACGGCTCGACGGCGAGCCTCTTATCGACGCGGGCGAGCCGCTGTTCGACTGAATCCCGCCTCTTCAGGTACTCGGAGAGATGCGGGGGCGAGGATTCGAACCCCGGAACCCCTACGGGACAGCGCCCTCAACGC
>CAZTXA010000006.1:0-12037 GCA_964617945.1 uncultured archaeon | reverse complement strand
GAGCTGTGACGAGGTGTCAACGTCCGATATTAACGACGTCCTGCAGGGAGAGGACGACGACCCGGTTACGCGGGACTCGTTCTTCCGGCCGGAGATAGATACCTCCATCGAACCGCTCGGGGAGCGCGGCATCTTCATCGACGACGCGTCCGATTCCGTCACGGAGGACAACTTCCGGTGGCGGCACCCGAACGCGGACAACGACTGGGACTACTGGGTCGATACTGATAACGACGACTTTCTGGAGGATTACGCACACTCCATGGTCCGGACCAACAAGTCCACGTACAAGACAGTGTACGCGGGCTTCGGGTTCGAGGCGATCGAAGACCAGAGCGACCGCCGCCAGCTGATGAACTGGACGATAAACTACCTCGCCGGGCCGAGGGTCGACCAGACCACGGTCAGTGACAACGACGATATTCCGGGGACCTCCGTCAACGAGTCACGCTACACCAGCGGGTCAGTCAACGTCACAGGGCAGTGTATCAACCGGCAGCGGCACGCCGGCACCGGCCTTTCCGCCGCCCAGATGTTCGTTGAGAGCGACACTGATATCCCGTCGACGCCGCGGTCAAACGCGCTCGGCGACGGGTACGAGATGGACGCGTCCGATGACACGTTCGACAGCCGACGGGAAGACGTGAACTACACCGGGTACGACGCCGCCGGCAACCTTGACGGCAACGGCGGCAGTGGCTCCAACTACACGGTCGCGGTGCAGTGCCGGGACGATACGAAGCAGCAGTACTGGGGGCAGTACGAGAAATCATGGATCGTGGTGGACGAGGAGGCGCCGAACGCTCCGGACGACCTCTTGTCGACGACCGACTACGTGGGGACGACCAACGTCTCTATGACGGTCGACTACCAGGAGACGTCGGAACCGTTCCGCGCCGACCTGGTCCGGTTCTCCTGCGACGACTCGACATGGTCTTCGTGGCGGGAGTACGACGACTCCGCCACGTCGCAGGACTTCGAGGTCAACCTGACCAGTTCCAACATGGGGTGTTCCACCGGTGACAGGAACGTCACCGTCTCGGTCGACGCCCGCGACTACGCCGGGAATACGCCTGGTACGACCGTGTCGGACTGGGTGGTGCTGGACAGGACAACGCCTGACCTCGTCACCCCCATTGACCCGGTCAACGCCTCGTTCATCAGAGACACGGACAACATCACGGTGAACGCGACCGACAGTATCGCCGGCGTCCAGACCGGGGACAGCAACTCCTTCTACAACGGCACGTTGAACCAGTCCTTCACTGTCAACCAGAGCTTCGACCCGGACTACACCGCGGCCGGCTCCCGGACCCTCCTCACCTACATCCTCGACCGGGCGTCGAACACACTGCACAACTTCTTCACCTTTGACGTCGACCTGGCGCCACCCGACGTCGACAAGACAGACCCGGGCAATACGACCGTTATCCAGCCCGGGGACAATATCTCCGTCACCGCCGCCGACACGACCGCGAACGTCTCCCGGTTCGCCGCCTTCAACGGCACGCACTGGGACAACACCACCGTCAACGAGGCGAATACGACGCAGGAGGTCGACCCGGCGTGGACCGGTGAGACCACACAGTTCCTCACCATCTGGCTGAACGACTCCGTCGACAGGACCACGACCCGGCGGTACCACTACCCGGTCGACGGGTCGCCGCCCCGGTTCCTCTCCGTGACACCGGCGAACACGTCCGCCGTCCAGTCAAGCGACGAGGTCACCATCGACATCGTCGACACAGGCGCGGCAGGGATCGACACCGCCCAGTTCAACCTCGGCCACGGCAGCAACCAGTCGTTCACCGCGAACGAGAGCTTCGACCCGGGCTGGACGACCGAGGGCGACCACAACATCACCGCGTGGTCGACGGACACCCTCGGCTCGTCGAACCGGACCTACCTGGAATATACCGTCGATGACACCGCCCCGAGCTACGACAGCTTCACCCCCTCCACCACGACAAGCTACATCAACGCCTCGCAGGACATCACCGTCACCGTGTCGGACGGCGGCGGCGCGTCCATCGACCACCGCATCTTCTACAACGAATCGGAGAACCGGTCCTTCACGTCCGGCACCGGGTTCGACCCCGGATGGACGAAGGAAGGTATCCGCACCCTCTCGCTCTGGGTCAACGACACCGCCGGCAACATGAACCCGCGGGAGGAGTCGTGGGAGCTCGACGCCACGCCGCCCGTGTTCGACTCGATTTCACCGTCCAACGCCAGTTACATCACGTCCAGCAGGGACCTGGAGATCGATGTGTCGGACGCACGGTCCGGGGTCTCCGTCGGCACGTTCAACAACGGCACCGAGAACCAGACGTTCGACGACGAGCAGACGTTCGACCCGGGCTGGACGTCGTCGACCACCCACCAGCTGACAGCGTGGGCGAACGACACCGTGCTGAACACCAACAATACCGTGTACGAGTACTACGTCGACGATCTGGCACCCGTGCTTGACTCCGCCACGCCGGGCGACACCGCCAACATCCAGTCGTCGGACAACATCACGTTGACAGTCTCCGACAGGGGCGGGAACGGCGGCGTCGGACTGGACAGCATCGTGGCCGGGAACGGGACGCACAACCAGACCGTCGACTCCGGCGCCGACTTCGACCCGGGCTGGACCGCCGAAGGCTCGCAGACCCTGACGGTGTGGAAGAACGACACGCTCGGCAACCAGAACAACACCGCGCTTGACTACACCGTCGACGACACCGCGCCGACAACGACCGACAACCACACGTACAACGGGTGGCGGTCCACGAACAAGACGGTCGGGGTGAACACCACCGATAACTTTGATGCGGATCTGATCAGTACCTGTGACTACAGCACCGACGGCCAGGCATGCACCCTGTCAGTCACCGGCGCGCCGAACGTCACCGTTGACGTCGGATGTACCGATGGAGATACATGCCGCCGCATCCTCCGGTACCGTGCCAACGACACCGCCGGCAACACCGAATCGGTGCAGGAGAGCACCAACGTCTCCATCGACAAGGAAAGCCCGTCGATCACGTTCCACGAACCGAACGATGGAGATACGACCGCGGGGACGACCGACCTCAGGGCGACAACGAGCGACGCCGGTGCCGGCGTCTCCTCCAGCACGTACAGCGTGGTGAACAAGACTGGCGGGACGCTCGGCGACGTCATCCAGACCGGTTCCCTGAACGACACTGTCGACACCAACAATATCATCACGACACAGGGCAAGGCCGTGTTTAACATCACCGCAAGCGATAGTGTTGGGAACACCGTATCAAGGAACATCACCTTCAACATCGACAACCAGCAGGTCGTTACCACAATCAACGACCCGCGGGAGGAGTTCGTCAACGACGACTTCTCCCTCGATGTCAGGGCGCAGCGGCCGGACGGGTTCGTCCGCAACATGTCGTACAACATCACGAACTCTACCCAGCACGTCCTCAACGAGACGGTCAAGGAAGGCATCAACGTGTCGTCCGACAATTTCACCTTTACCGTCACCGTCGACTCCACATGGACCGACGGCAACCTGACGCTGATGGCGGAGGCGTGGGACAACCAGACCGCCGCCCCGTCCCAGTCCGTCTCCGAGACCTGGTTCGTCCTGGACCGCGTCGACCCGGTCCCGTCGTTCACCAACGCCACCGGTATCTGGACGTCCGGCACCGCGAACTGGCACTACGACCTGACCGACGACCAGGAGTTCGGCACCTGCCAGTGGCAGTACCGGAACTCCACGCAGGAAGCATGGAACGGCAACTTCTCCGCCTCCTGTGGTGCCGGGAGTGTGCTCGACTTCGATACGACGAACTGCGCCGACGACGCCGACCCGACATGCGAGATACGGCTGTTCGGCACCGACCGTGCAGGTAACGTCAACTCCACCAACGTGAGCATGAAGGTCGACAATTCCGCGCCCACCGCGAGGATATCCTCGCCGTCATCAGGGAGCTGGCAGAACGCCGACTTCACCGTCAGCCATACGACGAGTGATGAGCAGGGCCTGGCGAACCGGAGCTACCGGGTGAACGGGTCGGGCTGGCGCGCCCTCTCCACCGGCGACATCACCGTCGACGTCAGCCAGGACTGCTCGGTGGAGGGAACCGATGCCTGTGGTGTCACGGTCAACGCCACCAACAACGCCGGCGACACGGTGACGGCGGTGCGGAACTTCTCCATCGACACCTCGGCACCGGTCCGGGACAGGATCCGCCCGGCGAACAGATCAAACCTGTCCGCCTCGGACAACATCACCGTCGACTTCGACGCCAGTGCTGCAGGAACACAGAAGAGCGTGTTCAACAACGGCACGGGGAACACCAGTTTCAGCGACGGCGATGACTTCGACCCGGGCTGGACAGCCGAACAGACACACCCGCTCGATATATGGGTGGTCGACAGGGCGGGGAACACCCTTCACGAGTTCTTCCGGTACACGTTCGACGCGACACCGCCGGTATTCCTGTCCACCGCGCCCGCCAATGGGACAGCTATCTCGACCGACGAGACACTGAACGTCTCCATCAATGATACGACGACCGCGGTCGCGTCCAGCCAGTTCGACAACGGCGACAACCTCAACCGGTCGTTCACCGACAGCGACGCGTTCGACCCGCGGTGGTCGACAGACGGGTACCACTGGATCGACCTGTACCTCGCCGACGAGGCGGATAACACCAACCACACCGCGTACCGGTACTTCGTCGACGGGACACCGCCGAAGATCGACCTCGACGCGCCGGCGAACGGGTCTGTCATCCAGATCGACCGGAACGTCACCGTGAACGCTACCGATGCGTCAGGCCCGCCGGTCAACAGGAGCGTCGCCCAGTTCAGCATCGACAACAGTGCCTGGGAGACGTTCCCGTTCAACGAGAGCTTCGACCCGGGATGGACGGCGGAGGGCCGGCAGCAGTTCGCCGTCTCCATCAACGACACGTTGAACAACACCGGTGACAGGAACTACTACTTCACCATCGACGACAGCCCGCCCAGTATCACCGCGGCCACGCTCAACGTGACCACGGTCGCGGCCGGGGCACCGGTGAAGATCGAGGCCGACCTGACCGAGCAGTACAGCTCCATCAACCTCTCCTTTGCCGACATCATCGACAGCGCCGGCAGCGAGATCGCGGCCAACCAGATGGAACAGTTCTCCGGCGACACCTACAACACTACCTATACCACGACCGATATCGCCTCGCAGAACCTGACCGTCAACGTCACCGTGAACGACACCTTCGGCCACACCACGTTCAACACCGAGAACGATATCCGGCTCGACACCACACCACCTAACAGCTCCTCGCCACGGTTCAACGTGTCAACACACGCGGTGTCCGGCGAGACCCGTATCTACCGTGGCGAGCCCGTCCAGTTCCGTGTCACGGTGACCGACAACGTGAAGATGGGCACTGCAACGGTCACGCTCAACACCACGCAGAACCAGGTCGCCGGTGTCAACCACACGCTCTCCCCGGTCAACGACGACCTCCAGAACGACACCTGGGCGACAACGTTCACCGGTACCGGCACGGTCGGCGCCTACAACCTGACCGACCTGTACCTGAACGACTCGGTGGCAAACAGGAACTCTACCACGGGTGTGGAGATGTTCCATGTCGTCAACCACTCCGTCTCCGCCCTGCTCGACGATACCACAACGATCGACGCCGGCACGAGAGAGACGCTGAACGTTACCGTCGACATGAACCGGACACCGTCCGACCGGTCTGTCCGGGTATTGGTGCCGCCCTCAACCCGTGCCGGGCTCGCCGCACCGGACTACACCAACACGTCCGCCTACACATGCGACTTCGGCGACGCCACGTGCACCCTCGCCTATGACCGCCGCGATGGTGGTATCGCGCGTCTCAACGCGTCCACGACCGGCGACAACCAGACACTGCGGGTTGAGGCCAACGTCACCGCCGCCACCCCTGGGACGGACATCGACGGCAACTGGACATCGATCCTCGGCGGGAACGATCAGGCCGCGACCACGACCATCGCCGCCCCTGCACTCAACATCTCCGAGGTGTACTGCGGCGCGGATACGGACTGCAACGTGACGCAACGGCAGGCGTTCACCATGAACGTCACCGTGGACAACATCAACAACGCCACGAACTCCGGCGACGCCATATTCACGACTGCCAACGTCACACACGACAGTCTCGGGGTCGACGAGGAGGACTCGATCGGCAACCTTTCCTCCGGATCAACCGCTAACGCAACGTTCTCCGTCAACATCACCGATGCAGGGAGATTCGTCCTCGATACAGCCGTCCACGACGGACTGACATCGACGTACACCGATACGACGGAGCAAATGGTCGACGTTACCGATATCGTCCCGCCCAACACGACGGCCGCGAACGTTGAGGATGAGAAGATCAACGTCGACGATACCGCGACCTTCACCGTCACAGCGCTCGACAACCTGGAAGTGGACACCGTCCTGGCCACGGTGCGGAACGCCAGCGACATGGACGCCAACGAGTCATTGACGCTCGACGCCGGTGACCGCGTCGAAGGATCGTGGAAGCTCGAATACGACAAGACAGGAGAGACCGGGTTCTACAATATTACACAGCTCCATGTCAATGACACCGACAGCAATACTAACACGACAGCGCTCAACGAGAGCTTCGAGGTGGCCGATCTTGCAGTGGATGCGGCCGTCAACACCTCCTCAACCGCCGTTACGAATCCCGTCACGGTGTCGGCGAACGTGACCGGCAACACGTCCGCGGTGGACAGGATATCCGCGAACATCACAAAACCCCGCGGCTACCTGGAGAACGTGTCGCTGACCGGGACAGACGGGGTAACAGACTTCGACGCCGTATACACCAACACCACCCGTTCCGGCGACTACACCATCAACATCACCGTCAACACCGGTGTCAGGGCGTGGAACGCGTCAGAGACATTCTCCACCGGGTTCGGCGACCCGGCCGTCACCGCGCTCGACGGGAACACGACCGATATACTCCTGCCCGAGCCCCAGTCCCCCTACAACCTGTCCTGGCAGGTGGAAGCCGTCGGCGGCGACCTCGAGGACGTGAACACCACGCTCGCCATCGGCGACACCGGCGTCCTCGACTTTGGTACCGGGCAGAACAACTTCACATTCCTCGGGAACGTCACCTACGAGGAAGAGACCGGCGTCGCCTTCTTCGACCTCGATGCGGTCAGCACCGGCACGACGACGCTCAACGTCACCGCCAACACGGCCCGCGGCACGACGGGAACGGTGACGGTCACCGCCGAGGTCGCCAGTAGCGATACGACTGACCCGAACATCACCGGGTTCCGTGACACGCCCGGGACGGTGAACCGGGACCGCAACGTCAAGATCTATGCGAACGTGTCCGACCGCTCCCCGCTCGAGAACGTCTCTGTCACGGTCCACCACCCAGACACCGGGTCCAACGCTACTGAACCTCCGGCGGCGATGACACGGATAGGGAACGGCCGGTACCGGTACACGTTCAATAATACCAACGAGACCGGGCACTACACGTTCGACCTCGACGCGTGGGACCTCTCCGGGAACACTGACAGCGCCACCTCCACCTCCTTCAACGTTACCGGGAACTACACGGTGATCCCGGCAGCGGGGCACGGCCAGTACCACAAGGGAGAGGACGCCGACCTCAACGTCACGGTCGAAGACGTGAACGGGAACACCGTGGACGACGTCAACGTCACCCTCACACTGGACAGGGACGGCAGTAACACAACGCTTCTCCCGCATAACACGACGAAAGAGGCCTCGTACAGGATCACGTCGTCTGACTCGCCGGGCGCGTCCGCCGACCCGGCCACCCTCCCCCGAAAATACACGATCCATGCCAACGTGTCCGACGGCCAGAACACCGGGCGGAACACGTCGCAGTTCAACGTCACCCGGCTGTTCGTCCGTGACGAGTCCGTCCTGTTCGCCACCCCTACACAGGGGGACAATATCGACCCTGGTGCAGAGTTCAGCGTCGAACTTGATCTCAACTACCAGCGCAGCGGGACACCGGTGACCGATGCGGTGGCCTGGGTGCGGTGTAACACCTGTCCCAGCGATTTCAAGATTCTCAGCCACAACGGCGGCGGTAACTACTCGACCACGTTCACCGCGCCGTCGGACGACGAAAGCGCGTTGCTCCGGGCGTTCGCCGACGACGGGCTCGGGAACCGGGAGAGCCAGGCCGAGCAGGCCGCCCCGGCCGTCAGTGTGGACATCACCACGGCCGATGACGGGTCGGGCGGTGGTGGTGCAGGTCAGGGCGGATCCGGTGGCGGTGGTGGGGGCGGTGGCGGCGGTGCCCTCCCAAGCCTCGACATCGAACGCGTCGCCCCCGCCCTCAACCTGCCGTCCGACACCCGGAACGCCAACCTGTCGATCCGGACGGACAGGGACGCGTCCTGCCTCTACACCGAGAGCGAGGGGGCGGCAGAGACTGCCTCGGCGTTCCCCACGACCGGCGGCCGTCTCCACCACGACCAGGTCAACGTCACGTCCGGGACAAGCTACAGCTTCGACGTCCGCTGCAGCACCTCGGGCAACCTGTCAGCCGACGCCACAATCGCGTTCTCGGTCGCGCAGCAGCGCCAGTTCTCATACGAATTCCGGGCCCCGGAGGAGCCTGTCGACGGCGTCCTCGGCGGGATGGCGACGGCACAGATCCACTTCTTCAACAATGGGAGCGAGCAGCTCGATATATCGCTGGCGGCCGAGGCAGAATGCTGCGATACCTGGTTCACCACGCTCCGCGGCAGAAACATCTCAGGCGTGTCCATAACGCCGGGGTCCGGCCGGGTCGTGGAGCTCCGTGTCGACATCCCGCTCAACCAGTCCGCCGACCAGAAGACCGTACTGGTGCAACCGACCGCGAGAAATGCGACGCGGGAACGGACAGTGGTCGTCGACGTTGAACGCTCGGACCTGCTTCAGCGCATGGACGGACTCCAGAACCAGTCCTCCCAGTTCCAGGACAGGATAGCCCTGTACCGCCAGTCCGGCGTCGACACCTCCGATCTTGAGAGGGAATACCTGCAGCTCCAGGAGCTACTGGTGTTCGCCCGGCAGGCACGGCAGGCTGACAACCGGACACAGTTCAGGGAGGCGATAGAGAGCGCGGACGAACGCGCTTCAACCATCCAGCGGCAGCTGCAGCTCCTGTCGTTCCGGCAGTACGTCCTCGCCAACTGGTGGAAGTGGGCGATGGGCGCGGGCGGGTTCTACGTCCTGTTCTTCCTGTTAACGATGGTAGGGATACCCTATTACCGGGTGCGGACCCGGCTGATGAAGGTCAGGGAACGACTCGAGAACGCTGTTGAGGCGCGGAAGAAGGCCGAGGAACAGTACTTCCGCCGCGAGATCGACCGGTCAACGTTCATGGAGATAATGACCACGCGGCAGAACCAGATCCTGGAGCTGCGTAGTGAACGGGAGGAGCTGCAGGACAGGATGGGCACCCTGTTCAGGGATCAGCTCACCGCCAGGAACTTCCTGTTCGCGCTGCTCCGCGCACCCCGCGAGATTGACCGGCTAATGCGTGTACGGAGAGACGAGGGCGGGGAGAACGAGCAATGATTTATTAGCCGCAAGCGGCAAGGGACGAGATAGATGCGATGACAACCTCCGCCGAGGACCTTGATGTCGTCCCGATAGCACCGTCCCAGTCCCCGGACGATCTCACGTTCCGTATCACGAATACTTCCCCAGACAGGGTTCACGATGTTGTCAAGTGCTATGTTGACAGCACCTACCTCGGCTATGACTACGTGGATGTAGACAGGTCTGAGTCGGAAGACGTCGTTTACGACCTCAGGAAGGATATTGACGCTGATTCACGCGTTGTGGTGACGACCAGCACCCGTGAAGACGGGGTACTGCTTGACAGCTCCTTCGACGAAGTCCGGGAGATGGCGGTCGATGCCGGGGAGGCAACAGAGGAGACAGAATCCCAATCCGGCGATGTGGACGAGGAACAATCCGGGCCTCGTCCACAGCAAACAGCCGACACCGGCCAACTGCGTCCACCGGAGGACACGTCCGCCCCGGCCGTGGAGGGAGACGGTACAGGGCAGGGAGAACAGCCCCTCCTGGATGAAAGCAGTGAGGAGGAAGAGAGGACGGAACCAGAGCCTGCCGGCGTGGAGGAGGAAGCCGTTCCCGAACAGTCCACCAGGACGGTGGCGTCAGGGCCGGCGGCGGTAGAAGAGGAGGAGCGGCAGTCTATGCCGTCTCGACCGGTTCCTACAGATAAACGCCCGCCGCAGGACGACGAATCAGGCGGGGTGCTTTCATCGATCAGGTCTTCGTTCTTCCACAGTGGATCTGCGGACACAGCCCCGGAGCCGGAGGAGGTGCCGTCGGAGCGGGACGAGGATGAACCGGGGGAAGAACAGGAGGAGGTACAGGAAAAAGAGTCTCTGGAGGAACCAGATGAACGACGGGACGCGGTGCAGGACGAGGAGTCCGGATCGCTTCCCAGCCACCAGGTGGGCCGGATGCCGACCGGGATCATCAACCTCGATGAGAAAATGCAGGGCGGGTTCGTCGACGGGACGATGAACCTTGTAACCGGGAAGACCGGGACAGGGAAGACCGCGTTTTCCGCTTCCTTCATCAAGGAAGGGGTCGACCAGGACCAGCGCGGCGTATACGTGACAACCGAGGAGCGGAAAGAGGATATCCAGGCGGATATCGAGGCGATGTTCGGATGGGATTTCTCAGAGTATGAAGACGAGGGGATGGTGCGGGTGATGTCGATAAAACCGATTTTCCCGAGCAAGGAGATCGAGAACCTCAACCGTCTCGTCCGGTCCTACATAACAGACCTGCTGAATCAGGTGAAACAGGCGATCGACGACCTTGACGCGGACCGTGTCGTCATCGACTCAGTGTCTATCATCGAGATGTTTATCAGGGACGAGTATATGGCGCGGGTGGCGCTCTCAAAGCTCCTGAACAGTCTGCGGGAGGAGAACGTTACAGCAGTCCTGACCGGGGGGATACCGGAGACGTCGGAGGGACTGTCGGGCGGCGGGATCATAGAGTATCTTGTTGATACGGTCATCCTGCTCGAGTTCGTACCGGTCGCCGAGGAACACAAAAGAACGCTGACAATCCGGAAAATGAGGCGGACAGACCACGACGTAGACATTTTCCCGCTCGAGATAACACCGCGGGGGATGGAGATCCGGGCCGTAGAAGACTCGCCGCTCTAGAGGGTCTCCGATTCGACCACGATACCGTTGTCCGTGATCTTCATCGGATAGGTGCCGGGCGTGTGATCGGTCTGCCGCATCTTCCGGACCTCGATATTGCGGAACGTCCCCTCCCCTACCGACTCGTAGTACAGGACGATGACGCCGTCGGCCACGAACTCGGCCACGCCGTACCGGGACAGCGACCCGTCCTCGTTCTCTTGGATTTCGGAGGTGAGGATGGTCGTCGCGTCCGACTTCTTCAGCGTCCGCAGCAGGTCGTACATGATATCCCGTTTCTCCGCCTCAGACCCACCGTAGGACCCGAGCATGATGCTGACGGAGTCGATAACCACGCGGTCAACGTCCCGGTCCAGCACCAGCTGGTTGATCTTCTTCAGGAAGCCGCGTTCCCCCGCCGCCGGCTGGATATACGTGATCTTGAAGTTGTCGGATTCCTCGTACTTTTCGAAGTCCCAGCCGAACACTTTCATGTCCGAACGGATATCGTCCACAGGCTCCTCAAGCGAGATGAACAGGCAGTTCTCACCGTTCTGCAGCCCGTCCCACAGGTACTGGGACGAGAGAATCGTCTTACCACATCCTGCGCCGCCAGATATAAGCGTAACGCTGCCGTCGGGGATTCCGCCTTCTATAAGTTCATCGAGTCCACTAGTCCCTGTCGAAACACGGGGAAGCTCTGTCATCGCTACGCTAGGAGAAGAGGTCTCACTGGTTTTATAACTTATCCTCCGCTGCCTCCAGGAGGTCGAGCGAGCCCGGGCGGATTTGAACCGCCGACCGCTCGGTGGCTTCC
>CAZTXA010000005.1:0-15707 GCA_964617945.1 uncultured archaeon | reverse complement strand
CCAGGAAGAGTACGAGAAGGAAATCGAACAGGAGCTCGGCATCGAGTTCGTGTAAATCAGTTCTAGAACAGTTCTGAGAACGCCTCCTCCACACGCTCTCTTGCATCTGCAAGTCTAAACCGCATCCGAGTCCGGTACGACGGCTTCATCAGGGGGTCGTTCTGGTAGACATGCTTCCACAGTTCATACTGTTCACGCTCCGCCTGCTGCGGCGACCGTGGTTCATGCGGGTCTGGAAGCTTATCGGGGTCGGCACCTCGTTCAACCGCCAGTCGGTGGAAGTATTCGGTAAAACACATTTCGTCCATGCGCTCTGGAGAAACACCTATCCTGTCCGCGTTCTCCTGCCGGATTTCCTCATAGACCGACATATAGTCCTCTCCAAGGAACTCGTTTATAAAACTTGTTTGAGAGCTGGAAATAGCTCGTCCGAACTGCCTCAGGGCAGGAGAGCGCCTGTAACGGGTTCTTTCCTGACTAGAGGCATGTAACGGGCTGTACAGAGGCGATTCACGTGGATATCAACGTGCTCAAACCCGTCAAGAAGAAGATCGGTGAGTGGCGCCGCGTGCTGAAGATCACGCGGAAGCCGGACCGGGAAGAGTTTACGATGAGCGCCAAGGTTACCGGGGCAGGCATCCTGCTGCTCGGTGCCATCGGGTTCACCATCTACTTCACCGCCACCATGCTCGGTATCGCACTGCGGGGAGGCGCCTGACGATGACAACGATCCTCACCGTACGGACGACGCGCGGCCGGGAGAAGACCGCTATCAACTCGTTCGATGCGAAGATCGAGGGCGGCGACTATGATATCAAGGCGGTATTCTACCCGGAAGACCTGAAAGGATACCTGTTCGTGGAGGGCCGTGCACAGGATATCAAGGACGCGGTCAATGACATGCGGCACGTCCGCGGCGTGATCGATGAAGAAGTTGATATGGAGAAGATCGAGGAGTTCCTGTCGGAGGAGCCGAAGGATATCACGCTCGAGGTCGGTGACACGGTCGAGGTCACCGGCGGCCCGTTCGAGGGCGAGGAAGCGACTATCGACCGGATCGACGATGCAAACCGTGAAGCGACCATCGAACTGCTGGAAGCCGCTGTCCCGATCCCGGTAACGATCAGCGTCGACCAGCTGCGGAAACGGAGTGACTGACCATGGGGGAAGAAACAGTTGACCTGCTGGTCGAAGGAGGCGAAGCAAGTGCAGGGCCACCGCTCGGCCCGACACTGGCACCGATCGAAGCTGTGGATATCAATGAAGTCGTCTCTGCGATTAATGAGGCGACCGGCGGGTTCGAGGGGATGGAGGTCCCGGTCGAGGTGGTCGTTGACACGGAGACCGGCGACTTCGAGATCGAGGTCGGCACCCCGCCTGCGGCCGCACTGCTGAAGGAGCGAGCGGAGCTGGACGCGGGCAGTGGCGAGCCGGACACTATCAAGGTGGCGAACATGCCGTTGAAGGATGTTATCGAGGTAGCAGATCTGAAGCTGCCGGACCTGGTCGCGCTGGACCTGCGTGGCGCGACGAAGGAGATCCTCGGCAGCGCACAGTCGCTCGGCGTGTTAGTGGACGATAAGGAGCCGATCGAGGTGCAGCAGGATATCGACGACGGTGTATACGATGAGCTCTGGAGCGGGGAGAAGGACTGGCAGGAGCTGCCGGACGAGGCCGAAGGCGGCGATATCGATACAGAGGCCGCACGGCAGGAGCTCGAGGAGCGCGCCGCCGAACGTGAGGCGGAAGAAGAGGAAGAAGAAGCAGAAGAGGAGGCGGAAGGCGAAGAACCTGAGGAAGGTGAAGCAGAAGAAGAGGAAGAATCCGGGGAAGAACCTGACGAGGAAGAAGAGGTGACCGAGGATGAGCTTTGACGACGCGATCGAGACACTGCACGAGGAGGCTGAGGACAGGAACTTCGTCCAGTCCGTGGACCTTGTTATCAATATCCGCGACCTCGACCTGGACGACCCGGACAACCGGTTCTCAACCGAGGTCAACCTTCCGTACAGCCGGTCCGACGAGACGACGGTCTGCGTTATCGGTGAGACGATCACCGCCGAGGCGGACAACGCCGACAGGACGATCAGCCCGGACGAGCTGGACGAGATCATCGAGGACGAGGCCGCGGCGAAAGAGCTCGCGGAGTCGTACGACTTCTTCATCGCCGAGGCCCCGCTGATGCCGAAGATCGGGCGGGAACTCGGTTCGGTGTTCGGCCCGCGGAACAAGATGCCGGAGCCGATGCAGCCCGGAGAGGACCCGTCGGAACGGATCGAGGAGCTGCGGAGCGCGGTCTCCCTCGCACTGAAGGAGCACCCGTCCATCAAGTGCAAGGTCGGCGACGAGGAGATGGACGCTGACGCGCTCGCCGCTAATGCCGAGACGATCTACAACGCGGTGACGGAGGGACTGCCGCGCGGCGACCATAACGTGAAGGACGTGCTGGTCAAGTACACGATGAGCCCGCCGGTGGAGGTGGAGGCCTGATGCAGCTGACGCGGCAGGATAAGGAGGAGCTCGTAGACACGCTCGCCGAGCGTATGGAAGAATACCCGGTTATAGGGATGCTGGACATGCAGGGCCTGCCGGCACGGCAGCTGCAGGAGATCAAGAAGGAGCTGGTCGGGGAGGCAGATATCACGATGGCGCGGAAGACGCTGATCGAGCTCGCGCTGGAGAAGGCGGACCGGGACGGGATCGAACAGCTGTCCGATAACGATGCGACACAGCCCGCACTGATATTCACTGACAAGAACCCGTTCTCACTGTTCAAGCTTATCCAGGAGAAGAAAAGCTCTGCAGCGGCGTCCGGCGGGGAGACAGCGCCGAGCGACATCGTCATCCAGGCCGGTATGACGGATATCGACCCCGGCCCGATGCTGGGGAAGATCCAGGAGCTTGGTGCAGGGACTGCTGTCGAGGACGGGAGTATCAAGGTGGAGAACGACGCGGTGGCCGTCGAGGCCGGAGAGACCATCACCGCGGACGTCGCCGAGGTATTGAACGCATTGGGGATGGAGCCGCTGGAGGTCGGCCTCGACCTGAAGCTGGTGTATGAAGACGGCGACGTGTTCGGCCGCGACGTCCTGGAGATCGACACCGACGCCTACCGGAGCGACGTGGAGGCAGCAGTGTCGCAGGCGTTCAACCTTGCCGTCAACGCTGGCTATCTTACCAGCGCCACGGCACCGACCGTGGTATCCACTGCGGTATCGGACGCCCGCAACCTCGCTATCAACGCAGGGATCATGGACGAGGCGGTTGTCGAGGACATCGTCAGGAAGGCAGCAGGAGCGGCGGCCGCGGTCGACATGGAGCTCGATCTTGACAGCGTCGACCTCGACGAGGACGCTGACGACGCAGAAGAAGAGGCGGAGGAAGAGCAGGCCGACGAGGAAGCAGAAGAGGCCGATGAAGAACCTGACGACGAGGAAACGGAAGAGGAAGACGGAGAGGAACCAGGTGAGGAGGGACAGGAGGATGATCCTGAGGAAGCCGACGACGATAATGATGCCGAGGAAACAGATGGTAATGATGACAAGGAGGTGAACTAGCATGGAACTCGTCTACGCAGCACTTCTGCTTCACGAGGCCGGGAAGGACGTCACCGAGGAGAATCTCGAAGGCGTCCTGGACGGCGCCGACATCGAGGTCGACGCCTCCGAGGTGAAGGCAGCCGTCGCCGCGCTCGAGGACGTTGACCTCGACGAAGCGATGGAACAGCCTGCCGCCGCCCCGGCACCCGCCGCGTCCGGCGCCGCCGACACCGGTGGCGACGCGGCTGAAGAGGCCGGTGAAGAGGCAGAAGAGGAAGACGCTGCCGAGGAAGAGCAGGCCGACGAGGAAGCAGAAGAGGCCGCAGAGGAAGGCCTCGGACAGCTGTTCTAATCCTGAGGCAGCGACGGGCGCCGCATATGACTGCGGCGCCCAGCTGTCTCTACCCTCTTTCCATTTCTACCCCATATTTTTCCCGTTTCCACCGTACTCTCCGCCTGGAAATTTGCTGCATCGTTTTAACCCCTGCAGCACAGCCGCCGGTATGCCCCGCCGACCACTGGTCGTCGTCGCCCTGACCCTTGCCACGCTCGGCCTGTACAGCATCTACTGGTTCTACCAGACCAGTACGACGGTTATCCGTGCGGCAGGGAGGGACGCACACCCTGTGCTCTGGACGGCCGGCCTGTTCGTCCCAGGCATCAATATCGTGATTGTCTGGCGGTACGTTCGCACGGTCGTCTCCGTCACTGGTCGCCGGAGTACGGTACTCCTGTTCGCGGCATGGGCTGTATTCTTCCCGGCCGCACAGTACCTCATCCAGCAGGACCTGAACGCGGCGGCCGGCGACGCCCAGAACCCTGTTCCGCCGTGAGCCGGCGGGTAGCGCCCTATTTTTTAAATCTCCCGTGAAACGGCGTTACATGCCCTCTCTGGACGAATTGAAGGAGCGCATCCAGCAGCAGGCGGGCGACAACCCGGAGATGTTCTTCGCCGTCGACGAAATCAAAGAGGAAGGGTTCGTCCGGAACGACTGTTCGAACTGCGGGATCACGTTCTGGTCGCAGGATCCGGACCGCGAGGTGTGCGGAGAGCCGGACTGCGCCGGCGGGTACACGTTCATCAACGACCCCCCGACCGAGAAAACGTTCGATGTCGTCTCCGCGTGGGACGCGTTCAGCAACTTCATGGCGGACCGCGGGTACGAGCCGATCGACCGGTACCCGCTGGCGGCGCGGTGGCGGAACGATACAGAGGTGGTCCGCGCCTCAATCTATGACTTCCAGCCGTACGTCGTCTCTGGAGAGGTGGAGCCGCCGGCGAACCCGCTCGTCGTGCCCCAGTTCTGCTTCCGGAGCAACGACATCGACAACGTCGGTATCACCGGGCGGCACTACACCGGGTTCATCATGGTCGGGCAGCACGCGTTCACCGCTCCGGACGACTACGACCAGTCCAAGTACTTCCGCGACATGCTGGCGTGGATCACCGACGGCATGGGCATCCCGAAGGACGAAGTAGTGCTGCACGAGGATTCCTGGGGTGGCGGCGGGAACCTCGGGGCGTGTATGGAGTTCTTCGTCCGCGGCCTCGAACTGTTCAACCAGGTGTACATGTTCTACGAAATCGACGGGGACGCGGAGAACGGGTACCGCGAACTGGACACGAAAGTGCTGGACATGGGGATGGGGCTGGAACGGATTGTATGGATGACGCACGGCTCCGAGACCAGCTACGAGGCGAACATGGACGCTGTCGTGGAACGATTATACGAGCGGACCGGTGTGGAGCCGGACCGCGATATCTGGGCCGACTTCCTCCCGTATTCAGGCTATCTGAACCTGGACGAGGTCGACGATATCGACGAGACATGGGAGGAGATCGCCGGCGAAATCGGCGTCCCTGTCCAGGAGCTGAAGGATGAGGTACTGCCAGCGGCCCACCTCTACGCGATCGCGGACCACGCCCGCACCCTGCTCGTCGCGCTGAACGACGGGCTGCTCCCGTCGAACAAGGGAGAGCGGCACTCGCTCCGGGTGATGGCGCGGCGGTGCTTCGAGTTCATCGACCGCCACGGCTGGGATGTGGATCTTGCCGAGGTGGTGGCGTGGCACGCAGACGAGTTCGGCGAACTCTATCCAGAGTTGCAGGAGCACGTGGACGGTGTACAGGATATCGTCCGGCATGAACGGGAGAAATACGAGGAGATGCAGGAGGAGGCTGGACAGATCATCGCCGGCCTGGACGAGGAGGTCGGTGCGGAGCAACTGGTGGAACTGTACGATTCACACGGTATCACGCCGGATATGCTGCAGCGGCACGGCGTGGATGTCGACGTCCCCCCGGACTTCTACCAGCAGGTCGCTGAACGCCACAGCGAGGAGGACGGAGACGGGGAACAGGAAGAACAGGTCGCTGTCGGGGACGTGCCGGAGACGCAGCGGCTGTACTACGAGGACGAGTACATGCACACGTTCGAGGCCGAGGTGCTTGCAGTGGAGGACGAGTGGGTGGTGCTGGACCGGACCGCGTTCTACCCGACGGGCGGGGGCCAGGAGCATGACACCGGCGCCCTCGCAGGTATCGACGTGACCGGTGTCGTGAACCAGGACGGCGTCATCCTCCACCGGCTCGACCCGGTGGAGGGCGCGGAGCTGCCGGCGGAGGGGGAGACCGTGACCGGAGAGATCGACTGGGGGCGGCGCCGGCAACTGATGCAGCACCACACCGCCACCCACGTCATCAACGGCGCGGCCCAGGACGTACTAGGGAACCATATCTGGCAGGCCGGCGCGCACAAGACCGTGGAGAAGGCACGGCTCGACGTCACCCACTACGAGATCCTGGACAGGGATACCCTGGACCGGATCCAGGAGGCGGCGAACCGGATCGTCGACGAGGACCGCAGCGTAGAGAAACAGTTCCTGCAGCGGACAGACGCCGAGCAGGAGTACGGGTTCCGCCTGTACCAGGGCGGGGCGGTGCCCGGCAACGAGATCCGTGTCGTAGAGATCGAGGACTGGGACGCAGAGGCGTGCGGGGGCACACATGTCGACAGCACCGGCGAGATCGGGGAGATCATCGTGACAGGTGCATCGAAGGTGCAGGACGGCACCATCCGTATCGAATACGTCGCGGGGGACGCCGCAGAAGAGTACCGGGAGCAGCGGGAGCTGGTGGAAGACGAGGTAGCGGAGTACGTGGACACGGACATGCCGCTGATCGATATCGCAGCGGTGTTCTCCGTCGAGGTCGAGCAGCTGCCGCGCGTGGTGGAACGGTTCGTCGAGGAGTGGAAGGAGCGGAAGCAGGAGATCGAGGAGCTGACGGAGGAGGTGGACGCAGAGATATCGTACGGTGAACGGCCGCGCGACCCTGAGCAACTGTTCGAGGAGTGGAAGCAGATGGAGAAAGATATCGAAGACCTGCAGGAGCAGCTGGAACAACAGCTGAAAGAGGATTTACAGCCGGACGGCGGCGTTTTCCGCGAGGATATCGCTACCGAGGACGTCGGCATGCTGATCCGGATCGCGCGCCACCTCGCCGACGACAGCCCTGACAGCGCGATTCTGCTGGTCGGAGAGAAGGCGGCAGTGGCAGCGGTCGGTGATGACAGTGATCGGGACGCGCGCAGCATCGTTGAATCGGTGGCTGCACAGGTCCAGGGCGATGCAGGGTTTGCGAAAGGGTTCGACCTGGAGTAACCGTTTAAAGAATACGGTCAGAACCGGGGAATACTATGATTGTCGGATTTTCCATCGATAGCATCGATGCAGAGAAGATGGGGATGAAAGGCGGCGAAACCAACATCAACTACACCTCCAGCCTCACCGATGTCGAGGACGCTGAGGTCTCGTCCATCGACGATGAAATCGCCCGGGTCTCGTTCGACTTCGGGATCACGTACCAGCAGTCCGGCGACGATGTCGCGGAGATGTCGTTCACCGGGAACGTGCTGTGGCAGGGCGATGACGGACTCGTCGACGACTGGGACGAGGACGAATCGATCGACGAAGATGTTGCAGCAGCCGTCACCAACCACATCTACCGGAAATGCCTGACACGGGCTGTCGGGATGGCCGACGCACTGGAGCTGCCGTCACCGGTTCCGATGCCACGCGTCAACCGGTAACAGCAAACGATGCAGACACGGCCGCTACTCGTCACTGCTGGAGTGCTTCTCGCCGTCCTCGGAGGGGCTGTTGCGCTCTCCCCGGGAGAGACAGCTACGGTGCAGACACCGACCGGCAGCATCACCGCGGCAGTCGCTGACACGCCCGAGGAGCGGCGGCAGGGACTGATGAACCGGACGACAGTGCCGCACGACGGGATGCTGTTCGTGTATAACAGTGCCGCACCACGCACGTTCTGGATGAAGGATACGCAGATCCCGCTCGACATCGTGTTCATCGGGAGTGACGGGACAGTGCTCAATGTCGCAGCCGCCGACCCCGAGCCGGGGACGCCGCCGGCCGAACTCACCCGGTACCGCAGCGACGGCCCGGCCCGGTACGTGCTGGAGGTGCCGCAGGGACAGGCAGAAGAACTCGGCCTCGCTCCCGGCGCGGCCGTACACGTCGCCCAGTAGTGAACGATTTAAGCCGGTGGACACAACACACAGCTATGAAGAATATAGTTATACTCGGTGCAGCGGGCCGCGACTATCATGATTTTCTCACCGTCTTCAGGGATGACGACGACTATGACGTGAAAGCATTTCTCCAGATCGAGGGGCAGAACGTGGCAGAGCTGGACGAGTTCCCTGACCGGGCCTTCCCCGCCTCCATGGCCGGCGACCGGTACAGCGATGGTATCCCGATCCGCCCGGAGACCGAACTGGAGGAAATCATTGAGGAGGACGATGTGGACGAGGTCGTCCTCTCCTATTCCGACGTGTCACACGAGTCAGTGATGCACCAGGCATCCCGCGCACTCGCCGCAGGCGCCTCCTTCAGACTGGTCGGGCCGGACGAGATGATGCTCGACAGTGAGAAGCCGGTCGTTGCTGTGGACGCGGTGAGAACGGGCGTGGGCAAGTCTCAGGCCTCACAGAAGATCGCGGGCCTGCTGGAGGAACGCGGAAAGACTGTCGTGGTGGTGCGCGAACCGATGCCGTACGGCGACCTTGAGGAGCAGTCCGTACAACGGTTCGAAACTCTGGAGGACCTGGATGCGGCAGGGGTGACGATCGAGGAGCGGGAGGAGTACGAACGCCATATCGACCGCGGTCACATCGTCTACGCCGGTGTCGACTATGCAGCTATCCTGGACGAAGTGGAGGACGAGGCGGACATCATCGTCTGGGAGGGCGGGAACAACGAGCTCCCGTTCTTCCGTCCCGACCTGCATTTCGTGCTTGCAGACCCGCTCCGGCCCGGGGACGAGGTGGCGTACCATCCCGGTGAGACGAACCTGCGGACGGCGGACTACGTCGTCATCAACAAGGAGAACTCGGCGGGGCAGGACGCTATCGACACCGTCGTCGGTAACGTCGAGGAGGTCAACCCTGACGCCGAAATCATCCACGCGGACTCGGTGGTCGAGGTGGACGACCCGTCGATGATCGAGGGGAACCGTGTGCTCGTGGTCGAGGACGGGCCGACCGTGACCCACGGCGGCACCTCGTCCGGCGCCGGCCTGATAGCCGCGGAGAAGTACGGTGCGGCAGCTGTCGTCGACCCAGCGGAGAGCGCGGCCGGGACGCTGCGGGGGGTGCTGGACAGGTACGACCTTGACCGGGTGCTGCCGGCGATGGGATACAGCGAGGAACAGCTGCGGGAGCTCGAACAGTCGATCAACGCGGCGGACTGTGATGTCGTCGTCGCCGGGACACCGATCGATCTCGCCGCTGTTATCGACGTCAACAAGCCCGTTGTGAACGTTGAATACCGGATCGAAAACGAAGAACCGTCGTTCAGCGACGTACTTGACCGGCATAGCTCGGTCCTGGAGTACTGAGCGGTAGCTTTATTGGCATCCGCAGTAATTGTACCGGTATGGGCCTCCTTGACAAGGAGATCGAGGATATAAAGCGGTTTGAAGAGATCATCAGCATCCTCGGGCGGGAAGGATTCGGATACATTCTCGGCCAGTTGAACCTCCGGAAGCACCTGCCACTGCACCGGCGCCCTACAACCCCGAAGCAGCAGATCCCACCGCCAGAACGTGTGCGGCGGACGTTCGAGGAGCTCGGTCCGACATTCATCAAGTTCGGGCAGATCCTGGCGCAGCGGCCGGACATCGTCCCGATGGCGTATATCGATGAGCTGGAGAAGCTACAGGACGCAGTCCCCCCGTTCGACACCGCTACAGCGAAGGAGATAGTAGAAGAGGATATCGGTCCGATCGAGGACGCGTTCGAGGAGTTCGAGGACGAACCGCTGGCCGCGGCGTCCATCGCCCAGGTACACCGCGCCACGCTGCACAACGGCGACGAGGTCGTGGTCAAGATACGGCGGCCAGGCATCAAGGAACAGATCCGGAAGGACCTGGATATCCTCCTGTTCATGGCCAAGGAGGGGGAGAAACATATTGGAGAGCTGAAGGCGATGCGTGCCCACAAGGCCGTGAAAGAGTTTGCGGAGTGGACGCGAGACGAACTGGACCTACGGAAGGAGGCACGGAACGCGCAGATACTGCAGAAGAACATGGCGGAAGAGGAACGGGTCAAGGTCCCTGACGTCTACACGGACCTGACCACGGAACGGGTGCTCGTGATGGAGTACGTCGACGGCGTGAAGAGTAACGATGCAGAGGCCCTGCAGGAACTCGATATCGATGCGGAAGAAATTGCCCATACCGCGATCCGTGCCGGCCTGAAGCAGACGATACGTGACGGGTTCTTCCATGCAGACCCTCACCCGTCCAACTTCCTGATATCCGAGGACGGGAACCTGATCTACCTGGATTTCGGGATGATGGGGAAGATGACCGTGACCACGCGCCGGAATCTCGGACTGTTGTTGCTGCACGCCGCCAACGAGGAGGTGGATGCAGCGGTCGACGTTGTAAAGCAGATGGCGACGCTGGAGGACGACGCCGATATCCAGGGGTTGAAACAGGATATCGAGGAGAGCATCCTGGCCATCCGGAACACGACGCTGGAGGAGCAGAGCATCACGAAGGCGTTGTTCGAGATCGCGGTGCGGGCGTCGGAGCGCGGCGTCCACGTCCCGTCGTCCACGGTCATCCTCGCCAAGAGCATGCTGACCATGGAGGGCATCGGGCTCACCATCTACCCGGAGTTCCAGATCAAGGAAGAGTTCGAGAAAACTGTGGAACACCTCCTCTACGAGATGAATTCCCCGTCGAAACTGTTCCGGACCTTCCTCATCGACGCGGTGCAGAACCGGGACCTGATCGCGCGGTTCCCCACCCAGCTTAACCGGATGATCGGAGGAACGGGGAACGACCGACCACGGCAGCAGACGGTCAATGTCGAGACGGGGCCGGACGGGAAGTCCGTCGTGGCCGCGGCGCTGATCCTCGGGTCTGCGGCCATCCTTGTGCAGTCGTTGCCGCAGGATTACATGCTTCCACTGGGTGTTATCGGGTTACTGGCCGCGGGCTGGACACTGCTCCGGTAACTGTTTGAATGGTAAATCCGTGGACGTCGAGTGAGTTCTTCGCTATCCCATGTCCGTCGCCAGGAACTCCGGGACGCCGACAGATGTGAGGATGTGGTCCGGGTCGGTGAGGTCCCCCGGCTCGATCGGTGTCACGACCTTGGACACGAGGCCGTGCAGCGACCCGGGCAGCCGGATGAGATCCTTTCCTCCCGCGGTCACCTCGGTGTCGATCGGGAACTCTTTCGCGACCTTCCCGGCGAGCTCCCGGCGGTCCTCCCGGTCCATCCTGTACGCGTCGTCGTCCTCGACGTGGATATGGAACCCACGACCGGAGTACACCAGCTGGAGCTGGGAGAAATGGTTTTCGAGGAAGGCGTACAGCTGCCGTGTCTCTGTTGCCGCGGACGCGAAGCACTCCTCGCAGAACGTGTACGCGGCCGCGGTGTCGTCGAGGTATTTTTTGCGGCGTCGGCAGTCCTCACAGTCCACGTCCTCCGGGTCGAGGTCGAACACGAGCTCCCGCTCAGGGTTGGTCTCCACCCGGTCCTCCTTCTCCATCGTTGTCACGTAGTACAGGTCTTCTGGAGCGTATTCGGCCATCTTCGTCGCCAGGTCCTCGACGCCGTCGTAGTCCGTGATCCGTACCAGTTTCCCCTTGTACTGTTTGAACCGGGGCCGGTACCGGGTGCTGTCGGACCCGACATCGATGACCGGGACGAACCGGTCCCACCGCTCCATCCGTCTCTCGACTTCACGCCGGGGGAAGGCTGTACGGTAAAATTCGCGGCGTTCCTCGACCGTCGACGGCCGTAAATCCGCGGGGAAGTCGAACTGCATAGCAAGCGGTTTTAATCGGTACTTCTAAATGGATTATGGTTATGGATATCCGGCAATCGATCCGGGACGCAGAGTTCTCCGTCCGCGACATCAGCGAGAAGGCGGAGCGGATGGACGATGTCGTCCGGCTCGACATCGGGCAGCCGGACTTCCGTACCCCCGAAGTCGTGCGGACGGCCGTGGCGGAACAGGTGCAGGAGGAGCACATCACCTACACCTCGCTGTGGGGGCTGCCGGAGCTGCGGGAGGAGATCGCCGAATACGAGTCGCACAAGACGGATCTGGAGGCGGAGCATGTGATGGTGACGACCGGTGGGATCGGCGGGCTGCACTGTATCATGACCGGGTTGCTCGACCCGGGCCAGTCTGTTTTGATGAACGACCCGGCGTGGATGCCGTACTCCCTGATCGCACGGGTCTCACCGGGCCGGTTCGACCAGGTATCGTTCTTTGACGCGGACGGGAACGTCCGTGAAGAGGCTGTACAGGACGCGATCAGGGACGACACCGAGCTCCTCCTGTTGAACACGCCGGAGAACCCGTCCGGCCGGGTGTACACGGAGGAGCAGGTGCGGCAGCTCGGCGCCATCGCGGCGGAACACGACCTGTACATCGTGGCCGACGAGGTGTACGACCACCTGCTGTACGGCGGCGAGGAGCACACGTCTCCCGCCGAATTCTTCCCGGACCGCACCATCCTCGTCAACTCATTATCGAAGAACTTCGCGATGACCGGGTGGCGGCTGGGCTGGATCGCCGCCAGAAACGAGGCGTTGATCCATGAACTGGGGAAGGTGACACGGGCCGCGACGGCCTGCCCCAACCATCCGGCACAGATGGCCGCCCTGACAGCGCTGCGGGAGGCGCAGGACTACGTTGAGGAGATGCGGTCCACGTTTGCAGACCGGCGCGACCTGACCATGGCACACATCGATGAACTCGGATGGGACGCTGTGACCCCGCACGGCGCGATCTACGCGTTCCCGGATGTCGGCCGGGATTCGTGGGACTTCGCCCACGAACTGCTCGAGGAGGAAGGTGTCGCCGTGATCCCTGGTGCCGCGGCGGGGGACAACAGCGCGACGAACATCCGTATCTGCTTCGGGTCCGTCACCGCGGACGAGATCGACGAGGCCTTTGAACGGATCAAGGCGTTCGTCAGGTAACACTGCTCATAAAAGGATTCGCGCAGGAATAGAGGGTAGACATGGACGTTGACGAGCGGAAGGAACTTGTGGAACGGCACATGGCCGAGGTCGTGACAGAGGAGGAGCTGGAGGACCTCGTTGCGAGGGACGACCCGTCCGCGTACATCGGGTACGCGCCGACAGGGATGATGCATATCGGCCACTTCACCACGGTCCGGAAGATCGCGGACTTCGTGGAGGCCGGGTTCACGTTCAAGTTCCTGATCGCGGACATCCACGCCGAGCTGGACGTGGAGAAGTCGCCGCTCGACCTCGTCCCCGCACGGAGCGAGTACTACGAGACGGCCATCCGGGGCATGCTGGACGCGAGCGGGATCGACCCGGACGAGGTCGAGTTCGTGTACGGCAGCGACTACCAGCATGATGCGGACTACCAGAAAGGGTACATGCGCATCATGGAGAATACGACTGTGAACAGGGCGAAGCGGGCGGTGAACGAGGTCGTCCGCCACGATGAAAGTATGAAGTCCTCCGGGCTGCTGTACGCGGCGATGCAGATCATGGACTGCGCCGGGCTGGATATCGACGTGGCGTACGCGGGGACAGACCAGCGCCGGATCTACATGCTCGGCCGGGAGGCGTTGCCTGACATCGGTGAGGACAAGCCGACCTGTGTCTTCGCACCGCTCCTCTCCGGGCTGACCGGGGGGAAGATGAGCGCGTCCAAGGAGGCGTCGAAGATCAGCATCCACGACGACCAGGAAACGGTGCGTGACAAGATCGACGAGGCATACGCACCGGCCGGCGAGGTCGAGGATAACGGAGTGCTAGAGTACGTCAGGTATCTCGTCTTTCCCATCCTTGAGCAGCGCGGCGACCCGTTCGTCGTGGAGCGGCCGGACGAGTACGGCGGCACGGTCGAATTCGACGACTACGAGGAGCTTGAACAGGCGTACGTTGCAGAAGACCTGCACCCGGCGGACCTGAAGGAGGCCGCCGCAGGATACATCGCGGACATCCTGCAGCCGGTGCAGGAGCGGTTTGCGGGCGAGGAAGAACTTCTCAGGACGGCGTACCCGGACGAGTACGACGGCTAGCTGTCGACTATCTCACTGCCGTCCAGGAACACGAGCTCGTTCTCGTCCGCGTACTGCTGTGCGTCCTCCACCGGGAGTGCATCGCCGGTCTCGTCGTCAAGCATCTCGCACACAACTGCCGCGGGTGTAACGTCGGCGGCCTCCATCACTTCGACAGCTATTTCGGTATGCCCCTGCCGCTCAGCAACCCCGTGCTCTGCGGCGACGAGGACGGGGACGTGGCCGGGGGCGCGGAACTCCTCGCGGAATGCAAATTCGTCGGATTCGACGGCGTCGGCGAGCCTGTTGATGGTCGTGGCACGGTCTCTGTCGGTCACGCCTGTGTCTGTTGACCGGTGGTTGACGCTGAACGAGAACGACGACCGGTCGTCGTAGTCAGGCGCGGGGCCGACATCGCTGAAGAGGTCGGCGAGGAGCGGCAGGTCGAACCGTTCACCGGTCGTGTACGGGACGGCGACGCAGACCAGGCCGCCAGCGTCGTTCCGCAGCATCCGGACGTCAGTCCAGTCAACCGCTGCGGCCGGGACGATGAGGTCTGTCTCGTCTTCACGGTCGGCAGCGTCGTGCACCAGTACCGGTTCACCGCGTTGCACGGCCGCTACCGCGTCAGTCAGGGTCACAGCCCTCACAGGGACGGTAGACATAAAAATCCTCGGCCACAATACCTGTCCGTCCCAATGAAGGGTGGCCGTTTTTCCCGCCGGTGACGTGCCGATCCCCTCGTTGAGCTGTCGTTCTCTTAAAACTCTGCCACACCGTACACACGTAGAGGTGGCGTACAGTGCTTGATATCAACGCGTTCAGGGAGCGGCCCGAGGAGGTCAAGGAGTCGGAACGCCGGCGCGGCAAGGACCCGGAACGGGTCGACCGGGTCGCAGAGCTGGACCGCGAGTGGCGTGACACACGGCAGGAACTGGACGAGCTCCGGCACGAGCGGAACGAGGTCAGCGACGAGATCGGTGAGCTGAAGCAGGAGGGAGAGGATGCAGAGGAGAAAATCCAGCGGATGCAGGAAGTGAAAGAGAAGATCGCGGAGCTGGAGGAGAAGGAGGAGCAGGTGAAGGAGGAGCGGGACGAGGAACGGTACAAGGTCGGGAACATCCTCCACGACGCGGTCCCGGAGGGTGAGGACGAGGAGGATGCAGAGGAATTGCGGCGGTGGGGCGAGAAACCGGGAATCGACGACCCGCTGCACCATGCCGACCTGGTCGAGGAGTTTGATCTGGTGGATACGGATACAGCGGGCGACGTTGCGGGGTCACGGTTCTACTACATGAAAGACGACCTCGTCAAACTCCACCTCGCGGTGCAGCAGTACGCGCTGGACAAGTTACAGGAAGAAGGGTTCCAGCGGATGTATACGCCGTTCATGTTGAACGCGGAGCAGATGGAGGCCGCCGCTGAGCTGGACGATTTCGAGGAGACACTGTACGGGATCGACGACGAGGACAAGTACCTCATCGCGACGTCAGAGCAGACGCTGGCCGCATACCACTACGATGAGATCCTCGACCCGGAGACGTTACCACGACGGTACGCGGGTATCTCTGCATGCTTTA
>CAZTXA010000004.1:0-17993 GCA_964617945.1 uncultured archaeon | reverse complement strand
ACAGCTGTACTGTACCGGTCCCAGTCCTCGTCGAGCTGGCGGCGGGTGATGTTGTCTACCACGGATACCGCGCCGGACGGCGGCCGTTCAACGACGTGCTGCGGGAGGTACTCCGAGGCTATCATCCGCTGCAACCGCCGGTCCTCCCGCTGCGCCATCGGCAGGGAGTGCGCGTATTCGAGCAGGGCGGTGTCTGTATACGGTTCAAGGGTGTCCGTGAACCTGTTGGCAATCTGCATCCACGGCGCGTCACGGGCGTACACCTGCAGGTAATTGAACCGCTCATCCATCCGCGTATGTGAAGGCTGCCACCGCTGGTCCATCTCCTGTTCGACAGCGTGTCGTCCCCCGTCGTCGATGAGGTGGTCGGTAAGCCGCCGGTTCACTGTGAAGCTGTTGGTGATAACCGATGACCGGTGCGGACTTGCCAGTACCTCCCACCCCGCTAGGGCCCGGTCGGGGAGTCGGTGCACCGGGACAGGGAGCCGTGACAGCGGACGCAGCAATGGCTGGAGCGGTCGGAACCTGTCCATCATCCGCAGCCGTCCGAGCCCGACGGGGAAGGCGGCCGGCGAACTCTGACCGGAGAACACCTGTTCAACCCCCCATTCGTCGAGCAGCCGGAAGAGCGGCATGTGGAGCATCCCGATGAACGGGGTTCCCCACCGCCACACGTCCTCTTTTCCAGGGAGGCTGAACGGGAGCATTGTCTCGGTGTGGACGGTGTCGAGCGAAGCAGCACGATCCTGTGCCGGACGCAGCTGTTCCTCGGTGAACCCCGCCGTAAATGTGTGGATGTCACCGTCGTATATCTCTGTAAGCATAGCTGCGAGGAGAGACGAGTCCAAGCCGCCGGATAGCAGGAGGGCCGGTTCCGCGTCATCCGGGCGGAGGCGTCTGGTGATGCTCTCCCGTAACAGGGTCTCCAACTGGTCTGCCGCCGTTTCATCGGATACCTGTCGGTAGGTGTCAGGTCTGACATCCCAGTACCGTTCGATGACCTGCTGGCCGTCCTGCCACAGGAGCCGATGTGCCGGTGGCACCCGTGAAACATTCTCCACCAACGTCCGTTCACCGCTGTAAAACACCGGCCAGGACTGGAGGTATGCGGCGGCACCGTCCCTGTCGACAGGGGGGTCGACGCCGTTCAACTGGAGGAGGGGGAGGAGGTGGGTGCCGAACGTGACGCCGGTATCCGTCTCCCCATAGTACAGCGTCTGACAGCCCTTCCTGTCGGAATAAAGGTGGAGCGCATCGCTGCGACTGTCATATATCGCCGTTGCGAACCGGCCGTCAACCTCGTCGAGGAAGGCCGCTCCCTTCTCCTGGTACAGCGATAGTATCCGGCTTCCCGCCTCCCTGGGCGTCGCCGTGTTGTAGAGAAAGCCAGAGAAACAGGCGGCCACACCATCATCCACCGCCGGCTGCCAGGTAGAGAACAGTGTTGCATTGCCCACGTCGGTCCGTTCCATCGCCGTCCCGTTGCCGGTTGCACGGGGCGGTGGAACCGGTGTCTGCTCGACATCATCGGCACCGACACGTCCCACAAATACCGGGGGCCGCGCCATCATACCGCCTTCCCGTTCTCTATGCGTTCATCCACCAGTTGAACCGGTTTCCCCGGACCGGTATGAAGCGCGTCGGTACATTCGACCGCGACCTGGCACGCCCCGAGTTCTTCGGCGACTGTCCGGAGCGGCATGTGTCCCTCGAGTATGGCGGAGAGAAGCTCCCGGGCATACCCCTTGTCGTTTACTGGTTCCTCCTGACGCGGGTCGAACACGGCGGTATCACCGACAGCCTGTTCATCGGAGGTTTCAACGAGGACAGTGAGACGGTCGATACGTTCCGCATCGTCATAGGCTATCTTGAGTTGGAATCCTGTAATCGTGTTGTCGGCGTCTTCAGTGTACAGGAGTCGCTCGAACGTTCCCGGGTCGATCTCGATGCCGGCGAGCGAGGTCTTCCAGCCTTCCCGCGTGATATCCGTGAGGGCTGTCGTCCCGGGTGTTCCATGGTCACAGTCATCTCGCCGTTCCATCCGTGCAACGTCGCCGTTGTGGTACCGGACGAGCGGCATAGCGGTGTCCTCGTCAACGGGCACCAGCTTCGTCACAACCACCCGTCCCTCCCCGCCGGGTTCCACGTCCTTCCCGTCTTCATCCACGATGTCCACGTGGACACGATCCTCGAGGACGTGGGTGTTCCCACATGCTGGACAGGTGTACCCCGTGATACCCGTCTCCGATGTTGCGTAAATCTCGTGGACAGTGGCATCGAACAGGTTACGGATACGGTCTTTTCGCGCGCCGGAAACCGGTTCTCCCCCAATTACTAGGTGTTCAATCGGTAGATCGGTCGGGTCGTGGCCTGCATCCAGCAGTCGATGAGCCTTAGCCTCAATCACCGAGGGAAGACTCGTCATCACTGTTGCGCCGTACCGTTCCAACAGCCCGTATTCGACATCGGCCGGGTACCTGGTCTGTGCGATAGGGACCGACGACGCACCTATTACGTCGACGGCGCCCTCTATTTCAAAGTGGGAGATGTTCAATCCGGCGTACGGAGCGTAGTTCGCGACCACATCCTCACTGGTAACCCCGCATAGCTGCAACGCCCGCGCGTCCGACCGTTTCAACCGGGTAACGTCGCCGTGGCTGTATAACAGGACTTTCGGCTGACCTGTCGATCCCGACGTATGGAAGGGGCGCCGGACCGGGACGGACGGAACCCGGAACAGGAACTTCTCTGTCTCCGGTGGCTGGTGCTGCCGCACGTCCTCTTCGGTGGTAACCGGAATCCGGGACAGATCGTCGGCGCTCTCCACGTCCGCGGCCGCTACCTCTTCCCGCTCGAACAGGGAGGTGTAGTAGGGCGAGTTCTCCGCTGCATACGATACGGTGTAGCGGGACCGACGGTCCTTCACCTCCTGCAACGCTGCCCTATCCGCAGGAAAACCGGAATCCTCCATGACCTGAGCTGTACTGACATACCTAATAAAGTTGTACCATCAATCGAGGCTCCCGCAATACTCTCCTGTAGACTGTTCACCGCTGGATGCCCGCCCCGATCTGCCGCCTCCCGACAGGAACGACAATAATTTTATCATGCTCCTCCACCCAGTCGACGGTATCCTTCACATGTATCACAGAGAAATACGGGCAGCAGGTATGACGCCAGGGGGAGGGCGACGTGGTCAGTAGAACCGGTGCCGGGGTGATCGTGGTCCTGCTCATCCTCTCCGGCGGGTACCTGTATTTTGCAGAGATCGCTCTGGACTGTTCCGGGGACGGTGGCTGCCACCCCGCCCCGGTGTTGACCCGGCCGACCGACTGTAACGAATGGTATGCGTACCAGCCGGAGCACCAGCTCCACTGTGACCGCATCCGGGACAACCTGTCCAGCGTCGCAATGGTCGGCGACGCCGCGAATTATATCCTCTCCCCACGGTCCAGTGCAGAACCCCAATCGTCCTTCGTTGAAGATCCGGAGAGCCTGCTCGACAATCCGTGGGACCTGGAGTTCCTGCCGGATGGAGATGCACTCATCACCACCCAGCCCGGCGACCTTGTCCGGTTCAACGGGTCGCTGCAGGTGGTCGACTCGCTCGACCCGCACTTCCAGGAGGGCGGGACGTTCGGACTGCTGGGACTGGCCGTCCACCCTGACTTCGAGGAGAACCGTTACATATACCTCTACTACACGACCGGGTTCGACACGGACCTCAACAGTCACGGCTCCTTCCTCGGACGTGACGACAACTTCATCCTGAACCGTGTTTCACGGTTCCGGCTTACTGCCGACGGGTTAAGGAACGAGACCGTTCTGCTCGATGACCTTCCCGGCAGCATCTTCCACGCCGGGGGACGGATCGAGTTCGGGCCGGACGGAAAACTGTATGTGACGACCGGCGACGGAGACCGGTTCTGGGCGGCGGCGAACACGTCCTTCCTCGGCGGGAAAATCCTCCGCATCAATCCAGATGGAACTGTTCCGGGGGATAACCCGTTCGCGGGGAGCCCGGTCTACGCCTCCGGGTTCAAGAACCCGCAGGGGCTGGCGTGGCAGCCGTCTACCGGGGCCATGTTCGCCACGGAGCACGGCCCGTGGCGGCACGACGAGATCAACCAGATCCAGGCCGGCGGGGATTACGGCTGGCCAGTCCGCAAATGCACCGCGGACGACATGGACGACATCCGTCATATCATCCGGGAAGAATACGGACAGGACACGTCATTTGAAGACGGGGTGCGCCGGTTGGCCGGCAAATTCGGGTACAACGGTTCGCTGAACATGTCGAGAGACGGTATCCCGCCGCTCTGGTGTTCCGAGGAGTGGACGCTCGCCCCGACCGCCGCCACGTTCGTCGACCAGCCCGGCCACCCGTGGCACGGCGACCTCTTCGTCGCTGGCCTCCGGGGGAAGCACCTCCACCGGGTCGATATGTCAGAGCAGGGTGCCGCCTCAAGCGAAATATTCTGGATCACGACAAACCGGGACGAACTGAGTCAGCGGTTCCGGGACGTAGAACCGCGTAACGGATCGCTCTGGGTGCTCGGCGACTACCACGGACTGGCAGAGATCTCTCCGTCCTAGCCATGGTCACAGGCTGTCGTTGAGAACGTTGCAAACGGTGCTGACGGCTTCTTCGGTCAGCCCCGGGCCACTGGGCAGCATGAGGCCCCGGGCGGCCACGGAGTCTGAGACAGGATAGTCCGACCGGGCGGTGAACGCGTCCATCTCGTGCAGTGGCCGGTAGAAGGTGCGGTAACCGATCCCGTCCTGCTCAAGAGCGGCGGCCGCGGCATCCCGCGTCGTTTCATCGTCGAACAACACGTAGAACATCCACGGAACTGCGTCCCGCTCCTCTCCTGTGAACGACGGCACCGTGACACGGTCTCCGTCAAGTCTCTCACGGTACCAGCCGACGATTTCCTGCCGCCGTTCGAAGAGTGTATCGAGACGGGAGAACTGTTCCCTGGCGAGCGCGGCACGGATGTTGTCCATCCGGTAGTTCAACCCGGCGTCAACGAATGATTCCGTTCCCCGGTCAGCCCGTCCGTACTCCGCTGTCTGCTGCATCCGGCCGAACACGTCATCGGCGTCAGTGACGATGAACCCTCCCTTCCCTGTTGTCAGTGTCTTGTTCCATGAAAAACTGAAGCAGCCGATGTCACCGATCGTCCCGGCCAGCTCGCCCTGGTAGGTGGAGCCGAAGGCCTGCGCCGCGTCCTCGATGACAGGGATGTCCTCCCGCTCCGCGACCGCGGTAATCCTGTCCATGTCCGCGGTGTGACCCAGCATGTGGACGGCCAGGACGGCCGCGGTATCCGGTGTCACCGCGGCCGCAGCCTTCTCCGGGTCGAGGCCAAGGGTATCCTCCTCCACGTCGACCAGCACCGCCTCTGCACCGGCGGCCTTGACGACGGTGCCGACCGCGCCGAAGGTGAAGTCCGGGACAATCACCTCGTCGCCCTCTCCGATATCCAGGGCGGCGAGCGCGAGATGCAGCGCAGCGGTACCGGAGTCCACCGCCAGTCCGTGGTCGCGGCCGAGGAACCCTGACACCTCGTCCTCGAACCGTTCGACCTCGTCACCACGGGGAGAAATCCATCCGCTGCGAAGCGTCTCTTCCACCGCCTCCCTGTCATCATCGGTGAGAACTGGTTCATATAGCGGGATGTCCATCGTAATCCTCTTCGACTGGCAGCTTAAAACCCTCTCCGACAGCCATATTTAAAACCGTTTTAGGGCAAACCTCGTCCAATGAACGTCCTCGTGACCGGTGGCGCAGGGTTCATCGGAAGCACGCTCTCCGCCGAACTGCTGGACAGGGGGCACAGCGTCACCGTTCTTGACAACCTTTCTACCGGCCGGGAATCGCTTATCCCGGACGGCGCTGACTTCGTCGAGGCGGACGTGAAGGACCGGGACGACATCAGTGATGTCCTCGGATCGCGGGATATCGACCGGGTGTACCACCTCGCCGGGAACGTCGGGGTCCGGACACAGAACACGGACCGGGACAGGGACGTCGAGGAGAACATCCTCGGTACCCACAACGTGCTGGAGGCGATGTACGTGAACGGTGTGGACGACCTGGTGTTTGTGAGCAGCTCCACGATATACGGTGATGCTGACGAGACACCGACACCAGAGGACTATGCACCGAAAGAACCGGTATCGCTGTACTCGGCGGCGAAACTGTCCTGCGAGAAGCTTATATCCGTATACACCGCCTCGTTCGGACTCGAGGCCACGGTCCTCCGGCCCGCGAACATCGTCGGCGGCAGCGACACCGGCGGGGTCATCCATGACTTCGTGGCAAAGCTCTCCGAGGACAGCACCTCGCTCGAGGTCCTGGGGAACGGGGAGCAACAGAAACCGTTCCTCCACGTGTCTGACTGCGTCGACGCGCTGGTACTGGCGCCTGGAGACCGTCAGGACAGGTTCGAGGTGTACAACGTGGCGAACAAGACACCGATATCGATCACACGCCTGGCGGAAGTGGTAATCGACGAGCTGGGCGTGGACGCGGAGATACAGTACACCGGTGGGACCGACCCGTCTGATGTACCTGTGATAGACCTGGATACGTCGCGGCTACGGGAGAAAGGGTGGGCGCCGTCCATCGATTCAGAGGAAACCGTGCGCAGGACCGTGAACGAGATCCTGGAACGATGAGCGTATCTATCGTCATCCCGACGTATAACGAGGCGTCGAACATCGACGACCTCGTGACAGGGATCCGTTCTGTGATGGAGGGGCGAGAGTATGAAATCGTCGTGGTGGACGGCGGGTCGTCCGACGGCACCGCTGAGACCGTGGAATCACTGGCAGAGCAGTTCGATAATATCCGTCCAGTCCTGAAGGGGGAGCGGGACGGGCTGGGTTCGGCGCTCCGCGACGGGTTCCACGCCGCGGACGGCGACATCGTTGTACAGATGGACGCGGACTTTTCCCACCCGCCGGAACAGATCCCAGACCTGGTGGACGCGGTCGGTGACGGTGCTGACGTCGCTGTCGGGTCGCGGTACGTTGACGGGGGCGACCGGCAGGACCCGGTGCACCGCCGGATCTTCCCGTTGATCGGGAGCTACCTGTACCGTGTCCTGCTGCGGTCACCGGTCCGGGACGTGACCAGCGGGTTCAAGGCATACAGCCGGGACGCCGCCGAGGTGGTAGCGGGGGAGGACCTGCCGGACGGGTTCCACTTCCAGGCGGCATCGCTCTTCACGCTTATCGATGCCGGGTACAGTGTCGAGGAGGTGCCGATCACGTTCCGGCCGCGACGGAGCGGCGACCCGAAATACGCGGTCACAGATCTCGTGGACAATGTGGCGTTGCTGGGGAAGCTCGCTGTCCGGGAACACAGTTCGTTCTTCAAGTTCGGGTTTGTCGGGGGACTCGGCGTCGGCGTCAACATGGCGATCCTGTACACGTTGACCGATATCGCCGGACTGTACTACCTGTTCTCCGCGGTCGGGGCGGCGGAGGGAGCGATCCTGTTCAACTTCGTGTTCCACGACAGCTGGACGTTCCCCGACGCGGGCGGCGACGGGCTGTGGCAGCGACTGCGACGGCTGTACCAGTACCACGTCGTGTCGGCGGCGGGCGGCGCTGTCAACGTCGCAGTACTCTGGTTCCTGACAGACATCATCGGCATATACTACCTCGTCTCCAACCTGCTCGCGATCACCGTCGCCTTTTTCGTGAACTACGGCGTCAACGTCCGGTGGACGTGGGCCGGGGCGTAGCATAAAACATTCGCAACCGTTCCTAGAACCATGTGGACAGAGAAGTACCGGCCGGACACGCTGGACGAGTTCAAGGGGAGCAGCAGCGAAGTGGAAGAGGTGCGGCAGTGGGTCGAGGACTGGGAGCAGGGCGACCCCGCACTGCTCCTGCACGGACCGCCCGGCTCGGGGAAGACCGTCCTCGTCCACGCACTCGCAGAGGAGCTCGGACTGGAACTGTTTGAGACGAACGCGAGCGATGCGCGGCGGAAGAACGATGTGCAGGAGAAGCTGGGGCAGGCGGTGAAGCAGCGGTCGTTCTCGGGAAAGGACAAGCTTGTACTCGTGGACGAGGTCGACGGGATGGGACGGAGCGACCGCGGCGGCCGGAAGATCATCACGGGACTGGTGGACGAGACCCGGTTCCCGATGATCCTCACCGCGAACGACCCGTACGCCTCCGGGATGCAGACGCTCCGGAACAAGTGCAAGACCGTAGAGCTCGGGAACGTGCATACGAATTCAATCGCGGCCCGGCTGCGGGAGATATGCGATCGGGAAGGCATCGAGTACGAGGACGCGGCGGTGAAGGCGATCGCGCAGCGCGCGGACGGCGACATGCGGTCCGCGATCAACGACCTGGAGAGCCTCGCCACGGACTCGCTCACGGAGGAGGACGTGAAGGAGCTAGGGTACCGGGAGACGGAGCGCGATATCTTCGAGGCGCTGAAGATCGTGTTCAAGACCACGACCGCAGCGACCGCGGCGGATGCGACGGACGGGGTGGAGGAGGACTACGGCACGTTCCTGGCGTGGGTGCGGGAGAACCTGCCGCGGGAATACACAAAGCAGGAGGACCTGTCGGCGGCGTACGAACAGTTCTCCGCGGCGGACGTGTTCCGTGGACGGATGGAGCAGCGGCAGGACTGGAAGCTGATGAAGTACGTGTACGACCTGGCAACGGTCGGTGTCGCACTGTCGAAGGAGGACAAGTACTCCGGGTGGACGAAGTACAGTTACCCGTCCAGCATCCGGCGGATGGGACAGAGCCGGGCCGCCCGGAACCGGCGCGACAGCATCGGTCGGAAGGTAGGAGAGGAGCTGCACCTGTCGGCCGCGACCGCGACAGACCTCATCCCGTTCCTCCAGCACCTGTTCCAGGACGGGGAGCTGCAGGACGAACTGGTGCACCGGCTCGGACTGGAGGAGAAAGAGGTAGAATATATCGAAGAGTTCTGACCGGGCTAGCAGACCTCCTGGCGGAGAGAGATCCGCGGCGACACCAGTTCAACCCTGTTACACCCTCTATCGATCACGAACCGTAGGTCTGCACCGATCGCCGCATCAAGTTTCTCGATGTTTCCCTGCACTTTCTGCATTATCTCGTCAAGCGACCTGGCGACGCCGACCGAGGCAGTGGGCCGCTCGTCGAGAGCGGTCGTCTGGATCGAAGACCCGTCGTACCCCGGGTCGTCGGCGGCAGGGTTGTCGTAGTAGATATGGATCGATGCCTCCTCGCGCGGCGTGAGGTCGGCGCCGACATCGAGACCGACCCCGTTCTGTGCGATGCCATCGATCTCCTCTGCAGGAAGCGTCCTGTTGTAGATACGGAAGTCGTCGACCACCATACTAGCACCGTCGTATTCAGGCGATTCACCGATGTACAGGTCCTCGCTGTTGTCCGATCCGCCGCCCATCGTAACGCCTGATTCGCTCCCGTCAGGTTCACCGTCAAGATAGAACCGGAGTTCGTCTGCCGCGGGATCATACACTCCAGCGATATGATACCATTGACCCGTATCAAGTTCCGTATCGGATGCGTCAATCCCCTGGTTACTGGGGTCGACCTTGAAGTGGACAGTGTTCTCGTTCGGTCGGAGCCACATCGCGTAGTTCCGGCCGCCGTCAGACTGTCCATCACCCTTGACGAATATCTGCCGCCATCCACCGTCGCCGGTGCCCCGTGGCCGCAGCCAGAAGCTTACAGTGAGGCCGCCCCCGGTGAAGTCGAGTGCATCATCGTCCGGGACCTCGACCGCATCGTTCGCACCTGTCGCAATCCCCTGGTCGAACCGGCCGCTCACCCATTCGGCATCACCGGTCAGGGACCCGTGGTGGCCGTTCCCCGTTGCATCGTAGGCGGTGTCGCCGGTACTGTTGTCCATCTTGTACCGGGCCACGCCATAATACGGGGTATTGGGTTCATCGACGATACCGGCGGCGTAGGTGTCGACCTGGCAGGCCGTTGTATTCACCCAGGGCCGTTCCTCGCCGCCCTGAAGCACGCGGATGTCGTCGCAGTCATCCTGTAGACGGGAGGGGTGTGCATCCAGCGCGATACTGACAGATTCATTGGTGAGGAATGCGCCGCTCCGCTCCTCGACGATAACGGTCTTCCGGGTGTTCCAGGAGATGTCCCACCACTCGGAGCGGACCTCGTCGGCAGCGTTCGATACGTACCCTGTCGCGTACCGTTCCAGGACGGTGTTGTAGTCGACGGTCTGGGAGGATGCGAGGAGCGTCGTCGTCGACAGCAACGCGCCGGCGATGAGGACGGCCGTGATGATGAAGAACTGGCCGCGCTGCGTCACTGCAACCACCATACCGTCTCCAGCGTGTACCCCAACGTGTTTTTCTGGCCTGCCGCGGTTAACCGGTGGTACCCCAGCGAGGTGTCGCCGAGAGTGCGGGGCGCCGTGAACGCCTGCTGTTCCTGGGTCTCCCTGGCGATGAGCGCGGTGACCAGGGCAGCATCGTCATGGCCGATGGATGACCGGCGCAGGAGAGCGGCCGATCCCCCCCGCCCGAACACGTCCCGTGATACCGGTATCTCGCCGACGAGACGCGGCCCGATCCGCCGCAACGTGAATCCCTCACCGTCGAGATCGAGGGAGACACGGTACCGGTCACCCGAGATATTCATCTCGTTCCCGTCCTGGTACGGCCCCTCCCGCGAGAAGTCATCGAGATCGTCATCGTCCACATCCCCGTCCTGATTGAAATCCATGTACATGAACTCGTAGTACCCGTCGCAGGGCTCTGCCGGATTACTTGCCGGCTCGAAGTTGACAAGGATAAACGTGTAGGACGTTCCGCCCACAGTGATGCTCCCGTTCCGGTACGGGTTCGTGCTGGCGTCGCAGTCCGTGTTCACCGGGCCGTCATCGTAGTCGGGAGGAAGGTCTGACTGTTCCGAGAAGTTCTCGTCATACTGTGCGGACGAGTCGGTCTCGGTGATATCATAGGTACGGTTGGCCATCCGCGTCAGGTGGTAATCTGCATCGATCCGCTCCGTCTCGAACCGGTCGAACTCCTGCTGACCGGACGGGTCCAGGACGAGCGGTTCCAGGGACTCGATCCGGTACGTGTTCCTGTTAAGAGACAGGTGCGAACCGGTGGAATGGTTGACGCCGAAGTCAGCGGTACTGAACGCGACCACATCATCCCACCGCCGCGCTGTTATCTCATCGCCCCGGATCGTAAAGGTCGCGGTGTCAGCGCCGCCCTCTGTGAAGTCGTCGACACGGATACCCCCGTCCAGGTAGTACTGGGCAGGCCGGTAGGAGTCATCCTCGGGATCGTGGAGGCTGAACAGGATGTTCCGGGTATCGCTGCCGCTGACCTCGTATTCGTCGATGTAGTCGAACCCGAGTTCACCGAGATAATTGGTGTCGATGGCTGTTTTGTCAATACTGGAATGGATGAACAGGAGACGGCCGGTCCCAAGGAAGTCTTCGAACTCCTGTCGCCGGTCAGCGAGCTCGTCCGCATCCAGGTCCTCGACCCATACCGTGTCGAACCTGGTGAGCCGCTCGTCAAACGGGTTGACGGCATCAAACGTGACATCAACGGAGCGTTCACCGATATCCACCCGGGATACTTTTCCTGACAGATCGGCCGCGGTGGACGCGTTGTACACCGGTACGGTGGCGTTGAACGGTCCGAACTCGTACGACTCTGTAACAGTGCAGCCGGCGTCGCTGCTCTCACAGGTGAACCGGTCGCTGAAGTTGTACGGCCCCTCACGGGAACCGCTGAAGTCGCCGTCGTCATCCAGGTCCACGCTGACCGTTGTGAACCCTGTGATACCGTTCTCCTCGGTGTCCGAGAGCGCGATGTCCAGCGCGTTGAACCCGTCACCGGTGAGCGTCCCCGTACGGTACCCGCTGCCGTCGACCGATGCCGGGACGCCGGAGGGACGGGAGTCCTGGGCTACCGTGTCCTCGCGTTCGGTAGACGCATTCGTTGCAAGGACGCCGACTGATATGAACGGTTTCGGCAGGCCCGACACCTGTATCGAGTACGACATCGGGCTGCTGAGCGTGCTGACAAACGCGTTGAAGCTCTCCGGGTCGTTGCGGAGGACGACCCGGTCCAGGAACCCTGACCTGTCCAGCGCGGCCATGATATCCTCCGATTCCTTTGAAATCTGAGCCGTCTCCCAGTTCGTGGTGCCCGGGACGGACACGATAGAGTTCAGGTAGACGACAACGATGATCGCGGCGATCATCCCTTCGAGGGCGTGGACGTACCCCTTCCGGACCGTTGTCACTCCCATACGCGGAACCTCACCTCAACAACGTCACCGTCCATGACCCCGTACCGGTTGACCGAGACGATGTCAGTGTCAGCGCCCCCCGGGACGTCACCGGTGCGGCCGAGCGACCGGTGCAGGACCAGCAGGTTGCCGTCACTGATCTCGGTGTTCGCGGCATCTGCGATGTACGTGTTCTCGCCGATAGGGAGGAATACTGTATCCGTCAGGTTGTGGACCTCGCTCCCTGTGAAGTCGCCGTCCTCGCTGAGCCGCAGCCGGTTGTACCAGCCGAGGTTCTCGTTCTGTGTCAGGAGGACGTACCGGTCGTTACCGTCGAGCTGGCGTGCACCGTAGTGGACCGTGTCCGCGACGAAGCCCGGGTACGTCGATGGTTCATCGATGAAATCCGGCGACTCCCCCTGCTGGAACGAACGGTGGGTGTCGACATCGATAACCTTTTCCACGTCGATATTCACTTTTTTCGCTGTCCCGAGTGCCTCACGTATCCGCGACTGGTCAAGCTCTGTCAGCGCGTCCACTTTCTCCTCGGAGAGGCCGTCCTCCCCCTCCACCCCGAGTACGTCGATGTCATCGCGGTGGTTGTGCCAGTCAGTCCCGCTCCCGCTCTCGTTACTCCACCGCCCTTTGTCGTTCATCACGACCTCGCTCACAGACCATGCAGTCAGTGTCAGTTCGTCGTTCTCCTGCGCCTGCGTGAACGCTGGGAGCGTTGTCATAACGTTGGAGATAAGGAATACGATAGAGCCGAAGAAGATGAGTGCGCCGGCGAGGTAGTCGATACTGATCTGTCCGGTCATAGTACCGTGACCGCGACAAGGTATATTATGAATCCGACGGTTCCCATGACAAGGGAGTGTTTGATACCGGAGGACACTTTACTCCTCGTTATCTCTCCGATGACCAGTCCGTTGAACACGCCCTCGACCACGATCATCAGGAGGAACAGGGACTTGTAGTAGCAGATACTTTCTGTCGGGTCCCCCATGCCGAATGCCGGGCACAGCGAGCACAGCGGCTCGGCGATGGTAGGATTTGTCTGGCTGCAGAAGTTCGGGACGCCGCCGAGGAACCCGCTCCCCCCGGCGGTGCTAAGCTCCAGGAGGAAGTTGGACAGGAGCATGTATAGTGCAACGATGATGCCGAGGAACAGGAAGTGGATAGCATAGATGATGTATACCTGTTGTTTGAGCACGGCTTCCCGCTCCTTCTCCGCCTCCTTGATACGGGACGCGTTCGCCGCAATCGCGTCCAGGGTTTCAGCGATGTCGCCGCCGGACTCGTACGACTGGAGGATGATGGCGATAGAACGCCGGATCAACCCAGAACCGAGGACGCGGGACGACATCCGTTCCATCACCTCGGGGAAGGGAACCCCCCAGGATAGCTGGTGGGCGGCACGCTGCACCTCCGGGTCAAGCTTCCCGTAATCGGTCTTTGCAGCGTGCTGGAAGGCCTGCGGCATCGACATCCCGCCCTTGATAGCTTCGGACACGTTCCGCAGGAACAGTGGGAACTCCTCTTCCATCCCCCGGTACTTCTTGTCCCGGAAATAGGTGTACAGCCCGTACGGGAGGAACGCTGTGATGAGGCCGGCGACAAACAACGAGCCACCTATCGTCCGTACACCGCGGATGTACAGTATGATCGCGACGAACAGGATGAATCCGCCGGTCCCGAAGGACAGTGCTTCTATCTTCTGCCTGAAGGTCAGGGTATTGATGTAGGTGCGGATATCGGTTTCCATCACTCCAGTGGTGACACCCCTTTGACGATAACGATGAACATGATCGCGGACAGCGGCAGGAGGATGATGACGGTGAATATCTGGATGGCGACGATGAGGCCTGTGTTCCCGCCGAGCGTGCTCATGATGGTTGAGATGGTGATGAGGAAGACCGAGCCGACGATGACGAGGGTGATATACATCTCCACAAGGAGGGAGAGCGTGTCGGTGAACTCGTCGAGGCTCCGCCGGTAATCGGTCATGAACGATTCAGACTTCTCACGGAGGTAGGACCTGAGGTCGCCGCCGGTCGTTATTATCGAGTTGATCCCCCACAGCAGTTCTTTGAACTTGTCCGACGGGGTCCGCTGCGCCGCTGACCGGAGCGCCTCTGTCGTTCCCGCCCCGAACGTGTAGATGTCCCGGGAGATATGCTCTGCCTCCTCCGAAACTTCACCGTACTCGTCGAAATCCCCGAGCAGGTCGAAGATAGCCGCAGGCGGTGTACCGGTCCCGGCGATCGTGGCGAGGTACATGGTGGCGAACGGGAGATTGTTCTCGAGGTTGGAGCGGCGCTCCCCCACCATCAGCGACGGGTAGAGATAGAAGCCCATGAACACCGCTACCGCTGTGAACACGCCGACGAACAGCCCCATTATCAGGCCTGAAAGGACGCCGACCAGTGTACCGGTTGTGAGGCCGACGATCATGCTTATGAACGGTGTCGTAACGGCGAAGGCGATGGCGGAGGAGAGGAGCGCCACGCTCAGGTACTCGTTCAAGGTGAGACCGATGTCGGCAAGGACGAGATCGTTGCCCAGGTCAGGGAAGAACGACTGTATCCGTGTTGCGACATCCCCGCCCAGACGCTGTGCGGTCCTGATGTACGATTGGCGGGTTTCCATCCTGGTCAGTCCTCCTGCCCGGTCCTGTCGAGAACTGTTTGGGGGTCACGGTAGTAGTCCCCTGCAATCCTGCCGACGTCTTCGTAATGGTCTATCCCCTGCTCCGCCATCCAGTCGATAATCTCTTGCCGCCGGACAACTTCGTTCTGCAGCTTCCGCGCCGGTACCCCCCGGTTCTCTGCGATGTCGACCAGGAGGGAGCTGTCCGAGATGTTGTTGAACCTGTCGGCGGCCGCATCCCATTCGAACAGCTTGTTGACGATCGGTTTCCCGGCATCGGCGTCGAAGTCCTCCAGTTCGTATATCGCATCGATCCTCCTGACGTAGGTCCCTTGCCGGCGGATGCGCTTGATGAATACGATGATGTCAAGGTTCTCTATCAGGGACGGGGGGAGGTCGATCGGTTTTGTCGTCAACCGGTCCATCACTTTGTCAAGCGAGGATGCGTGGATGGTGGACATCCCCGGGTGGCCGGTGGCGATCTGCTGGAAGAGGATGTACGCTTCCTCGCCACGGACCTCGCCGACGATGATATAGTCCGGACGCTGCCGCAGCGACTCCTCCAACAGGTCGTCCAGCGTCACGGCACCGCCCTCGGTCTCCTGGAACCCGAACCCGCTGCGCGCGACCTCCGGCACCCAGTTCGGGTGCGGCAACCGGAGTTCCGGCGTGTCCTCGATGGACACGATCTTCAGGTCGGGCGGGATGAACAGTGACAGCGCGTTCAGCAGCGTCGTCTTTCCGGACGCTGTCGGTCCGGCGATGAGGATGGAGCGGCCGTTCTCGATCGCGAGCCACAGGTACGCAAGGATCTGCGAGTTGACCGTCCCGAAGTCCATGATATCGACCGGTGTTAACGGTTCCTCCGTGAACCGCCGGATGGTGAAGTTGGATCCTCTGCGGGCGATGTCTGTCGCGAGCGTGGCCTGGACACGGGACCCGTCCGGCAGCGACCCGTCCACCAGCGGCTCCGCCATGGAGACGCTCCGGCCGCACCGCTGCGCAAGTTTCCGGACGAACGCGTCCAGGTTCTCGTCGTCCTCGAACACGACGTTCGTCTCGACAGAGGCGATATCCGGGTTACGGTGGTAGGCGTAGACAGGGATGTCCACCCCGTCACATGATATATCTTCGATATACTTGTCGTTCATCAGTGGCTCTATTTTGCCGAGGCCGATGAAGTTCCGGTAGGCGTAGTACTGGATGATCCCCCGCGTCTCGTCGTCAAGGTTGAACTGGTGGGTCGCCAGTACGTCGTCGATCCTGCGCCGCAGGTACTCCCGCGCCTCATCCCGCTTCATCTCGCCGAAGTCAACATCAACTCGCTCCTTCAGCCTGTCCTCTATCGACCGCAGGATCTCTTCATTCCGGTCGGAAAGCTCCGGCTCATTCACTCTGTATATGATCTTCCCCTGGTCCTCGTCGTAGTAGATGTGCGCCCACGCGTAGACGTTCTCACCCTCCTCGGGGTCGGACGGTATCAGCGGGTACCGGATATTGATCGTCTCCTCCGGCTCCGACTCGCCGTCCTCCTCGTCAGCGCCCTCTTCCCACGGGTACTGGGCTTCTTCCTCGGACTGGAACGGCTCCGGGGACAGTCCGACCCGGTCATGTTCCTCCGGGGTCCGCGGTTGCTGGAGCTCAGAGCCTGCCACGACCGTCACCCCTGACCGCTCCACCGCATCCATATCGGACGGTACCTCTGCCGCCTCTCTCCCCGATTTCTGCCGACTATCGTCCCGACCAGCGCCATCTTCCTGTCCACCATCCCGGTCATCGGCCTGGGACTCCCCTCCCCCGACATATTCCGTCTCTGCTGAACCTGTAGGCTGTTGTCCGCCGATCCGGACCGTCGGCCCACCGCCCCGGTTGACTGTGCGGCGGCGCCCTGACTCTTTGCTCGCCTTCTGCAGGCGCTTGATGAGCTTATCAACGCTGATCGACATTATTCAGGACCTCCAAGGTCTAGGCTGCCATCCTCGTACACGAGTGTGACGCCGCCATCACCGCTCTCGGCGGCGCCGTCGACAGGGACCACCGATGTCAGCCCGTACATCGGCGCCAGCGCCTGGTCTCCGGACACCTGGACAAGCACCCCGCCGTCTCCCATCCTGACCGCGTACTCTTCGGAGGCGATCTGTTCCGGTACCGGTACCTCGATCCGGCCCTCGGCCTCCGATTCAATAAGCTCTATACTGCTTGAGGCGACGTGCTCAGCGACGAGTTCGGGCTGAACATCTTTCATGTCTGTCTCCACCTGTGCTGTGATATCGTTAAACGCGAACATGAACCCGAGCGTGATCGAAATCCCCAGGGTGAACAGTACCACCTGTTCGACCAGTGTATATTGACCGCTTCTCACCATTCCACCTAGGATATCCGTATCAGCACCGACTGGCGTCGTAGTGTGCCGCCGTCGATCCCTGCCCCGGTCTCTGTTTCTTCCTCGCCGCTCCGCAACACGACGGTGTGGCGGCCGTTTGACGCCTGGAGGTTGCCGTCCTGAACGAGGTTTATCTGGAAGGTCTGTCCGGTCCCTGTCTCGAGCATCTGCCGCGGAATAATCCGGTACTGTGTAAGGAACCCGTCTGAGGCGCGTTCTGCCTTCCCGACGAGTAGGAGGGGTTCATCGACGCCACGGATGCCGTGGCCGTCGGCGGCCTCTCCGGTGGACCGGTTCACCCCCTGCATATCGTTTTCATTCAACGGAAGCCACATCCGCGTGGACACGTATGCCCCTGTCGTCAACGCCTGGTAGGTGATAGTGTCGTCCTCGGCATCGATGTTAAGCGAGCCGTCGGACAGGTCGACAGGGACTGACCGGGAGCCGCCGGTCGCGGCGACAGATGAGATAGCACGTGTCAGCTCCCTCATATCGCTCAGTGACTGCTCGGCATTATTGACGTCCTGGTTCTTCTGGAGGATCGGAAGCCCCCAGATGTATGCCCCGGATACCCCTGCGATCAGGATGCCGCCGAGAAGGACTGCAGTAAGTACCTGCGTCTGACCTGTTCTGCCAAAATCCATAGGAAACAGGTTCTCTTGACTGGAATAAAAAGGTTACCTATCCG
>CAZTXA010000003.1:0-37227 GCA_964617945.1 uncultured archaeon | reverse complement strand
TGGAGATCGGTGTCCCGTTCGACCCGGACGACGTTGAAATGGTGGAGGATCCGTATGCAGAACACCGATAGCCTCCGCGTGCTTCTTGTCTCCAGAAAATTTCCGCCGTCAACAGGAGGGATGGAAGAGTTCAGCCACCAGATGCTGGAAGCCCTGGAGGAACGAGACGATGTCGACGTCGACGCCATCACCTACGGCGGCTCCAATACATGGCTCCCTATCGTTCTCCCGCTCCTCGCGCTGAAAACAGTTATATCGCTCATTCGGAACCGACCTGACGTTCTCTACGTTACCGACGGGCTCATGTCCCCGCTGGCAGCGACGTGCCGATGGTTGTTCGGTGTACCGACCGCCGTCACCATCTACGGCCTAGACATCACATATAGCAACTCGATCTACCAGCATCTCGTCGTCCCCACATTCACCCACAACGACCACCTCCTCCCTATCAGTCGTGCCGCCGAACAGGCTGCACTCGAGAAAGGCGTCCCTGAGGATATTCTCACCGTAATCCCTGGCGGCGTCGATACGGAAAAATACTACAGGCCTGACGCGGATATGGACGATGCAGAACAGGTGTTGGCAGACCACGGCACCAATGTCAATCTCGCTGGGAAAACTGTCCTTCTCAGCGTCGGACGGCTTGTGGAGCGGAAAGGGTTCCAGTGGTTCGCCGATGAGGTCATGCCAGAACTCGATGAAGAGTACATCTACATTGTATGCGGTGACGGCCCACAGCGGGAGGCGCTGGACGACGCCGTGGAGCGGCATGGACTCGAAGACCGGGTGTTCCCACTCGGCGAGGTGACAGGAGAGCCGCTCAACACACTGTACAGCACTGCCGATGCCCTCGTCATGCCGAACATCCGTGTGGAGGGCGACATGGAGGGGTTCGGTCTTGTGGCGGTGGAGGCGTCCTCCTGTGGTACACCGGTGGTCGCGTCGGACATGGAAGGGATGAAGGACTCCATCATATCGGAGGGAAACGGTATACGCGTCCAGCCCGAAACGGCGTCCGCGTTCGTCGACGGAATCGAAACAGCGCTCTCTCTGGACAGGGAAGCGGTACGTGAATTCACCAGAGAGGAATTCAGCTGGGGCCGGCAGGCAGAACGGTATATCTCTATCTTTCATAGCGTTGTGGGGATGGGCGACAGAGCGAATAGGTACTCTATATCTTCAGACGAAACAGCAACGGATACTTGAAACCAGCCGTGTAGATAGGGAGATATGACGGTATACATCGTGGGCCTGGACGGCGCCACCTTCGACCTCATCGACCGGTGGGAGGACGACCTTCCGCACCTCCGCAGACTTCGGGAGGAGGGCGCACACGGAGAGCTCGAGACAGTGACACCGCCCATCACTCCGGCCGCCTGGTCGTCCTTCATGACCGGGAAGAACCCGGGAAAGCACGGTATCTACGACTTCTCCGTTCGGGTTCCTGGGGAAGAGAACACGTTCGAACTGGTAACCAGTGAGGCGCTGCAGACATACACCTTCTACGAGTATCTTAACGACCAGAATCTGACGGTAGGGAGTTTCAACATCCCGTTGACGTACCCGCCGTTACCAGTAGACAGGTATCTCGTTTCAGGCGACCCTATCCCGGAATTCAGCGAGGATACCGCGCATCCGTCTAGACTGTGGGAGGAACTCGCCCAGGCCACGGGCGTGGAGAAACATGCCGGGACATACACCGGGGAGAACGAGGAGGAGTACATCGCCGCCCATCACGACCAGATCCAGAAGTTCCGTGAGACGTTCACCTATCTACGCCACAACTACGACACCGACCTCCAGGTGTTCCTCCTGCCGAACACTGATTCGTTATCGCACTGGATGTGGAAATACCACGACGATTCGCATCCCGACCACCCTGCTGAGAAGGCGGCAGACTACGGCGACGCCATCCACGAGGTCTACCGGCGGGCGGACGAACTCGTTGGCGACGTACTGGAGGAGATGGATGACGAGGACTATCTCATCGTCATGTCGGATCACGGGTTTGGCGGCGTCCACAAGGCTATCTATGTCAACAACGTGCTGCACCGTGCAGGACTTCTCCAGTTCCGGCGGCGGCCCGGGACCTGGTTCCGCCGACTCCTGTTCCGGATAGGAATCGACCTTGAACTGGCCGACCGCCTCGGCACCCGGCTCGGACTCAAAGGACGGGCACGGAAGGGGCAGAAGCAAGAGGACGGGGATGGGTTACTCGTCCGGCTCGCCAAATCACTGTTCCTGTCTGCAGAGGACATCGACTGGGAACGGACAGAAGCGTACGCCCGCGGCAATTTCGGCCAGATATTCATCAACCAGTCGCTCCCAGAGGAGCGGCGGGAAGCGGTCAAAGAAACGGTTGAAGAGGCGCTTTACAGTATCACCGACCCGGATACAGGGGAACAGGTTATCACCGACATCCTGGAACGGGACGACCTGTATACCGGTACAGCCGTTGACCGGGCGCCCGACCTCGTGTTCCTGACGAACGGGTGGCGGTACATGCCCGCCCGGCACTTCGAGTTCGGCTCCCGAGATATCATCAGCGATTCCCCTGTGCGGAACGGGCACCACCGGATGAACGGCATTTTCTACGTCTTCGGACCAGATATATCCTCCGGAGAAGAGATCGGTGACGCCCATATAACAGATGTCGCTCCAACCGCAATCCACTGCCTCGGCCAGCCTGTCCCCGACGACATGGACGGCGAGGTATTGACAGCGGCCTTCACCACTGATCAAGACATCACCTACATAGACTATGCAGGGGACACGTCCGGTCTCGACATCTGACCGGAAGCGAGCCAGAACCCTGCAGCAAACAGGAACTCGGACGGAAGGGTAATCACGCGTAACAACAAGACGGCGACCGCCGCGACAGGTTCTGCTACAACCGCGGACAGGAACACCGTCCCCGTCGCCTCCCGCACGCCGAGTCCGCCAGGCATGACTATTACGAGAAACCCGATCGCCCACGCCCCGGCGTAGAGGCCTGCGACCGCCGGGATGAGTGTAACAGGGACGGTCTCGACAGCGGCAATAATCATGTAGAGGCCTGCCCCGGTAAGCAACCGCCCGCCGACCTTCACCGCAAATACACTCAAAAGATCCGAATACGCCAGTACCCGGTCAACAGGGTCATACCCCGCCCACAGCAACACCCGGTTCAGGATTGGATAGAACACTGCCGGGTGGAGTGCGGCCATACCGATCGGGACAACAAGCAGCAGGGGCAGGTAGGCTCCTATCGCGTCCATTGAGAGCAAGAACGGGGCAACAGCGAAGAACAGTGCAACGGCAACGAGGATATTCGCCGCAGCGTTGATAGCGGTCCCTGCCGTGGTCACCCGTTTGGGCACCGCGTCCTCCGCCCAGTACGCGATCCCGATAAAATGCCACACCCCGCCAGGGATATATGAGGCGGCCTGAAACAGCCAGAACAGGCGGAAAGATTCGAGGGCCGTGAGCTCGTAGCCCATCCCTGCCATAACCATCCGCCAGGTGTATGCGGCAGCAAACATACCAAACCAGATTACCGGTATTGCAGCCACTACAGGCGGTAGCCGTATAGCTGCCAGCGATTCCGTTATAGCTGACCACTCACCGGAGAGGAGTCTAGCGATGACCGCTGCCGAGAAGAGGAGGACGACAACCTGGGAACCCCGTTTGGCAGCGTCCTTCATCGCCATCAACCGATCAAGTCCCTGTTAACCTGATACACAACAACAGACGGCTGGTCCTGCGGGCCGAACCCGCGTACCGGCTGGAACGCGTCGCTCTGGTCCAGTACCTGCGGCAGCCACTCGGGCTGGGTGCTCTCCCACCGGTCGACCTCGATGTACTGGACATTCTGTTCCGTCAGCACCCGCGCCAGTTCTGTCTGGTTGTCCAGGCTTCCCGCGTGGATCGTCGGCCGCTGTGCGAAGAACCGGATCTGGTTGCTTGACGCAGCGATCACGACCGCGTCATCGTCCGCGTTCTGGTTAATCCACATCCCTGCTTCAGCGATACCAGTGAACCCCTGCGCAGATGAGGAAATCATGGCGGCGCCAGACTGGAACATCACCGCTGCGGAGACGACCAGGAGCAACGCGAACACCGCCTGGCCTGCACGCTCCTCCTGCGACGCCGCTATCTCCCGGAGCCTGTCCACACCGTATCCCGCGACGATGATAGCCATGGGGAAGAACGGCATGAAGTACCGGTTCAGTCCCTTCGTCGCGAGGACGAGGAATGCTACAGGGAGAAACACTGCCGGGATGGTAAACCGTTCATCCCGGTAGATATACGCAAATACTATTCCGACCAGGAACAATGCCAGACCGGGGATGGCGAGCGTCGTCGGCAGGTTCGTGAGGTGGAATACCGCGCCCTCCATAACCGTGGTAGAACGGGCGGTACCGCCCCCCGCCGCGTCTCTGAGATACTTGCCGAAGAACACGTTCACGATGCCGATAAACTTGACCGTCAGCAGGTTCCGTACCTCCCACAGCCCGTACAGCCCCACGGTTATCCCGGCGCCGTACCAGTACTTCTTCTGCAGGAACAGCTGTTCGCGTTCCTTCCACAGGTAGTAGACGAATAATGCCGGGAGGACAACGACACCGGTAAGCTTTGTGAGAAGGGTGAAGCCAGCGGCTGCAAAGGTCGCGTAGAAGCTCCACCGCTCCCCGCGGTTCTCCGTCCGCGCCCAGAAGTACAGGGTCAAAACAACGAAGAACGTGCCCGGTACGTCGGTGAGGACGCGTGTCGAGTAGAACATGTGGATCGGGAGTACCGTCATCAGGACGCCGGCCGCGGCGCCGGCCCAGTCGTTGAACAGTTCCCGGCCGGTCAGGAACACGAACACGACCGTCAGCGACGCCAATATATTCGTCGTTACCATGCCGGCGATAGCCTTTACCCCGAACACGAGGTAGGACGCCGCGATCAGTGTGTAGAAGACGAACGGGTGCTTCCACATGATCTTATCCGGAGCGTACCGGAACCCGTTGCCCTCGAGAAAGTTCTGCGCCACCAGTAATGCGCGGCCCTCGTCGATCCAGAACCCGTGCTGTGCGAACATCCACCGCGCCGCGAACGCGGCCACGAAGAACCCGACGGCTATGACAAACGTCCGGCTCTTCACGACCTCCTTCACGTTCTCGACCAGCGTTCCAGCGTCTATCTCCATCGTCTCACCGTTCAGTCCGTAGCTCGTACAGGATCTCCTCCATCATCTCCCGCTGCCCCTTTATCATGTCCGCGAGCAGACCGAATACCAGCGTCAGCGCCCCTCCTATCGCCAGGAGCACGACCAGGAGACCACGGCCGAGCAGCTCGAAACTGCCTGTCGCGAGGAAATTATTCAATACCTGGTAGCCAGGGACGAGTGCGAGCAGGAAGAAGGCTGCGGCGATGAGGGAGAACGTCCGCATGGGTTTATGGTCGCGGTACGTCCTTATAACGATGCGGGCGGCGTTCCGGATATAACTGGTCAGCGACGATATCAGCCGGGAATCACCGGATTCTCGTTTATAGAATGTAATCGGGACCTGCTCGATGTCATAGCCGCGGTGGACGGCCTGGATCAGGCTCTCCTGCACGTACGTGTAGGAGCCGAACAGGGTCCACCGCGCCGCCAGTTCCGGGGTGAAGGCGCGGTAGCCGGACTGCGCATCCCGGATATACGTCCCGCACAGCATGCTGGTGACGAGCGACCCGATCTTGTTCCCGACCTTCTTCGCGGTCGGCATGTGATCCAGCGAGAACACTGAACGGGTTCCCAGCACCAGGTCCGCTTCCCCCCGCTCCACCGGCCCGATGAGGTCAGGCATCTCTCCGGGTTCGTACTGGCCGTCCGCGTCGATGTTCACGATCACGTCGGGGTCATGATCCAGCACGTGCCGCATCGCCGACGCGAACGTGTTCCCTAGCCCGCGGTTCGTGTGGTGGGAGTACACCGTTGCGCCAGCAGCCTCTGCCACCTCGACCGTGTCGTCGGTGGAGCCGTCGTCCATCACGATAATCTCGTACTCGTATCCTGCCTCGTCGAGCACGTCGCTGCAGTCCTGCACAACGTCTCCGACTGTCTCCTCCTCGTTGTAGGCCGGGATCGTGACGCAGATCTTTGTCATAGGAACACCAGGAACGCGAGGGCGACAACGACCAGTTCGAACAGCACCGCGTAGTGGACGACCTGTTTCTCCGTGGCGCCGAACCGCATGAATACGTGGGTCAGTGAGTAAATCTTGTCGTGCTGCGGCTGCAGCGTCCCGTCGGCCTGGAGCCTACCGAGCGACGATGCCGTGAACCCGCTGCGCAGCTTCAGGAACGCTTCAAGGATCCACGGCAGGAACACGAGGATGCCGAACGTACGCGACTTCCCGATGATAACCGCCGAGATGAACGCCGCACCGACCGCGTATGTCAGCGAGTCGCCGGGGAGGATCTGCGACGGGTACCGGTTGTAGGCGAGGAACCCGAGCAGCGGGGCGGCCATGCCGAACGCGATGACCGCGCCCTCCACCTGTCCCTGCAGGAACGTGAACACGCCGACCGCGGTCAACGCGACGACGCCGAGCGATGCTTCGAGACCGTTCTGCCCGGCGAGCATGTTCGTCGCGTTCACCACGCACGTGACCGCGACAGGGACGACGACGAGCGGGAACAGCAGCCCGAACTCCACCGCGCCGAGCAGCGGGAACGTCATCGCGGTTGTCCCCGCCTCCACCACCATCAATGGGAGGGCGGCGACGACCGGCGCCAGGAACTTGTACTTCTGGGCCAGTCCTACCCGTACCTGGTGGTTCCCTTTCTCCTCCACGCCGGACCGGTCCACATGGATATCGTCGATCAGTCCGATGATACCGATGATGAATGTAGAGGAGAGGGCTGCAAGGAGGAGCTCCGTGTTCGCTGCCGGTGCCGCGGGGAGGAACGTTGCCAGTCCGATGTATATACTTATCGCGGCCAGAAACCCGAATATCACTGCCACGCCGCCTGACGTCGGGAGCTCCGGCGTTTCCTCCTTCTGCTGGTCGATGCCGACGACCCCGGAGTCCTCCAGGAACCTGATGGCCTCCCGGGTCAGCACCAGCGTGGTGACGAACCCGGCAGCAGCTGCCGCGGCGATGAAGGCTGCAGCCATAGACCTGTGGTCACATCACAGTTTTTAAAGCATTCAGGTACTGAAACCGGCGTTCACGGCGTTCTTAACCGTTCCGTGCGGAAACCAGCGGATAGAGCGCGGCCCTCCACAGCCCTCCTACATATTCTTAACTCTTCCTTCAATTACTATCCGCCAGTGACATAATGGATTGTGTCTCAGAGTATCTCAGTGGTGGGAGAGAACGGCTGCGGCAGGGAAAGAAATACGCAGCAGGGCTCGGCCTGACGACCGCCGGCGGCCTCGAACTCTACAACAAGACGAGGTCCGGGAGCATCTGGGACCCGTTCGAATCAGGAGCGGGCGTAGTCCCGTCGTCTTTCCCTGGGCTGGATAGCTGGATGCACGGGGTAGGCACGCTCTCCGTTTCAAAATACCTGATGGAACCGGACACCTTCCCGCTCGACAGGGTACAGGACGCGGCCGGTATCGATGTCGACTATCCCGACGCCCTGAAACCGGTCGTCGGTGTCGGGGCCGTCGGCATCGGCGGCGGGTTCCTTGTCAAAGAAGGGTACATGGAGGTAGGAATCCACAACCTGGAGACCACCGGCCAGTTCCTCAACGACTTCGTCCACTACAACACCGGACCGGATACCGGTATCGACCACGACGACTACTGGGACGTGTTCATGGACATCGTGCCGACCGCCCTGTACTGCCAGTACAGAGGGTACAACACGGCACTGAAGGAGGCGGTGGGAGAAAAACTGGACGCGGTCTACGACCGTGCCGTCTCGGAATCGTAGTCGACCCGCCACATCTTCACGAACCCGTTGTCGAACACTTCCTCGAAGTGCTCCATCCCGTGCGCGTCCATGACGTAGAGGTTCACCAGAGCAGAGTCCATGACCTCGGGCGGGATGAACACAAGTGTCTGGTGCTGCCGGTAGGGGTGGAACGATACGCAGCCTGGGATCGTGGACTGGTTCTCCGGGACGTCGACCTCCTGAATGCCGTCCTCCGTGCAGACGTTGCCGATGGCCGCGGTGCCGCGTTGCGTCTGCATCAACGGCGCACCGCTGATCTCAAGCTGGCCACCTACCTGTTCGAACGGGACGAGGAACCGGGCGCCCCGCTGCTGGTACAGCAGGTAGGTCTGGTTGTTCGCCGATGTGGTGACGCACCGCTGGTCCTGGGTCCGGCAGTCCGCGGTCTGCATCGCGTTGAAGTTATTGTTGTTCCTGTTGTGTATCTGCGACACGGCCGAATACTTCCCGATCATCGACGAGTCCAGGACGACGTAGTCCACGGACAGGCTGTCCAGCCAGTCCAGGTGTTCCGTGTAGTCCTCCGAGGTGAGGAAGTCGGCGAGCGGGAGGTTGATCTTCCCCTCACCGGGCTGCGAGTAGAATCCCATGTTCCCGCCGTCCGCGATCGCCGCGCGTGCACCGATGGTCTCGAACCAGTACCCGTAGTCCCACCAGGACAGCACGACAGAGTCCTGCGGCGTCTCCTCCCGCATGAAGTCGAGGTTCTCCATCCACGCCTGGTTCGGCGACCCGCCGACGCCCTGCGCCATGCTGTACGCGGCCGCCCCGTTCAACACGACGACCACGAGGAGGAGCAGGACGATGACGGTACGGTACGCCCGTTCCGGCTCCATCTCGACGTCCGCGTCCGCAAGCTGCTCCCACAGCGACGAGTCACGGATCTGGTGCAGCCCGACGGAGAGGCCGTACCCCGCCAACAGTGCGACCGGCTGCGCGGTGAGGAACAGCAGCCGGGATTTCTGCGCGACGCCGTACAGCGTCGCCAGAATCCATACGAGCGGGATGATGAGATACCAGCGCTGCCCGATACTGACCGCGTCCTCTGGCGGGAAGGCGATGAGCAGCACTGCGCCAACGACAGCCGTCACGAACACGAAGATGAACGCCATCATGTTCGTCGCCAACCCGCCGGGGAGGAGGAAGAGGAGTCCGACGACCAGTGCCAACAGTGCGGTGAGGACTGAAAGGACGGCCGCCCAGTACGGCACCTCCTCCTTCTCGTTGTACCGCTGCACCAGCATGCCGCCGAGCACTGCGACCAGTATCGCTGTCCCGAGGAGGGAGAACGTCCACCCGCTGAAGAACTCCGCCACAATGCCCGCACCCGGCAGCACCTGCTGGGCCTGGAACGCCCCGAGCTGGCCGATGATCTGGCCGGCCTGTGCCGCCTGGTTCTCCGCCACCGTCCCCGCGATAACACCGCCAGTCCCCTGCCTCGCCTTGCTGATGAAACTCGTAACATATCCGGCCAGCGCCTGCGAGTACAGTGGCGACAGGAACAGGAGCACCCCGCCGACCCCGTACAGGCCGGGGACAACGTAGTCCAGACGCGCCTCTTCCACCATATCATATTCATCCACGATATATCGAATCCACACGACGGCGAGCGCGGCGATGCTGAGGACGAAGGCCCCGCTCGGGACTGACCACCTGCTCGGGTTGGCGGCGGCTGCTAGGACGTGGCCGACAAGAATGGTCGGTGTAAATGCCGCGACGAGCCGTTCAGCATCCCGCTCCACGAGGGCCGCAGCCACAAGGACGAGGGGATACAGGAGGACGAGGAACTTGGCGCCGCCCCACACCGTCAGCGCGATGCCGAGTGCCGCGCCGGACGCGATGCCGGCCGGCCAGCTGTTCCGTTTCCACGCGCGCGTCAATAGATAAATCGAGGAAATCATAAGGAACGCGGCGAACGGCTCCTTCTCGAACCACCCGGCCGAGGACCTGTGGAGGACGCCTGGTGCGGCCGCGAGGAAGAACGCCGCGAGGATACCGGCCTGACGGTCGAACAGTTCCTTCCCGGCGAAATACATCGCCACGACCATCAACGCGCCCGCCACCGCAGGGTACACCTGCGCCCACGTAACAAAGTCCATGAACGGGGAGACAACCTGGTATAGATAGGCAGGGATGTAGATGTCGCCGAGGTTGAGCAGGTACGTCGGCGTGCCGTACGGGAAATACCGCCACATGTCGATGGCAGGGATTCCCCCGGTCGCAACAGCCTCGGACATCCGTGCGATCATGTACGGGTCCAGCGCCTGCAGGTACTGCATCCCTTCCTGCGGGATGAGCCGGATCCACAGGGCGAACACGAACACCATGCCGAGGAGCCCAGGATATTTACCGGCAGACCTGAGATCCGCTGGTTCGGCCTTGCGCAGCTGCTGCAGGCGTTCCCGCAGATCCATGCCCACATTCACCGCTACCACTTTTAAATTAGTTCGTTCCGCGGTTCTTACCTATCACAGAGGTTTTGACAGGAATGACCAAGTATTCGGTGCGTGAGGCGTTCGACATCGCCTATTCACAGCCCAGGCGCGCCGCCCTCATCCCCGCACTCATGTTCCTGGTAGCTGTCGGCGTCCTTCTCGGAAGCTACGTCACCACCGGGGCCGCCGTCCAGAAAGGGATCGACTTCACCGGGGGGACCGAGGTCCATATCCCGGTCACGTCCGAGGTAAACCTGGACACTGTCGAAGCGGCGTTCGGTGGGGACGCCTCGGCACGGACGATGGAGGGCGGTGAGACACGATGGATACTCGTCGAGACAAAGACGACGTATGAGAGAGAGGAGGTGGCCGCCCTGCTCGACGACGCCGGTATCGTATACAACGAGGACATCGACCTCAGCATCCGTTCACTCGGCGCATCGGTCGGGTCCGCCTTCTTCCGTGAGGCGCAGCTTGCAGCCGCGGCCGCGCTCCTGATCATGTCAATCGTGATATTCGTCGCGTTCCGCACCGCCGTCCCCTCCGGCGCTGTTATCCTGGCGGCGGTGACGGACATCCTCGTGGCACTCGCCGGGATGTCGCTCCTCGGCATCGACCTGACCCTCGGCTCGCTGGCCGCCCTGCTGATGCTGCTCGGGTACTCCGTCGACACAGACATCCTCCTGTCCACACGTGTACTGAAGCAGCACGAGGGCGACCTCGACGACCGGATCTGGAGCTCCGTCGCGACCGGGTCCACGATGACGATCGCAGCGATCGCCGCGTTCACGGCGCTGTTCGTGGTATCACCGTCCACCCAGCTCGACCAGATCGCGTCCGTCATCATCATCGGGCTCGCTGCAGACCTGCCGATCACCTGGCTTGGAAACACCTTTATCCTCAAATGGCACGTGGAGCGTGGCTGATATGGACTGGGACGGACTGAAGAAGGACTGGCGGATATGGCTGCTTATCATATCGCTGCTCATCTCCTTCGGACTCATATTCAACCCGATGAACCCGTACGTCGAGGAGGACGGCGAGGTCCGGCTGAACACGAACATCGAGCAGGGCCTGGACCTGCAGGGGGGTGCCCGCGTCCTCATCAAACCCCTGCCGGAAGACGGGGAAGTCACCGACCAGATCGTGTCGCAGACCATCGACACGCTCCGCACACGGGTGTCGGCGTTCGGGCTGCAGGAGATGGATATCCGCCCGGTGACCGTCAGCGGGGAACAGCACATCCAGATCGAGCTGGCGGGTGCAAACACGTCCGACCTGACCGAGCTCATCAACCGGACCGGGCGGTTCGAGGCCTACCTCCCCTTCACGGTGGCAGATGGCACCACGTTCACGCTCGGTGAAGAACAGTATACCACGAATATAGACGGTGATACGCTGGAGGTCGACGGCGAAACCGTCGAACTCGACGAATCGTTCAACCTGAGCAGTGGGCCGCGGACAATCCAGTTCACGTATACCAACCGGACTGACGACGGCGCAGTGATATCGCCGCTCGCGTTCTCCGGCCAGGACATCCTCGATGTCGATATCAGCAACCAGGCCTCCGGCATCCAAGGCACCGGGAGCGGGTGGCAGTTCCAGTTCCAGGTGTCTGTAACAGAGAGCGCCGCCGAACGGGTCCGGGACATCGCGCAGGCGATGACTGGGGGCGGCACCTACCTCCGCGACCCGACCACCGGCGAGAACACACAGCTCACGTTGTTCCTCGACGACGAGAGGATCAGCGGGTTGAACGTACGCAGCTCGTTCCAGGACTCGCTCGTGCAGCAGCCAGTCATCACCGGGAGCGAGCAGACGCGGGACGCGGCGGTCCAGGAGATGAACGAGTTGAAATCGGTGCTGAAGAGCGGGGCACTCCCTGTCCCGATCGATATCGTGCAGACGACGCGGGTGTCGCCGACACTCGGGGCACAGTTCCTGCAGACCGCCGTCACGGCGATCATCGTCGCGATCCTCGCGGTCGCCCTGGTCATCTACCTCCGGTACCGCGACCCGCGGATCGTCATCCCGCTGACCATGACCGGGTTCTCCGAGCTGGTGATGATCTTCGGGTTCGCGGCGGCGGTCGGCTGGACGATCGACCTGCCATCGATCGCAGGTATCATCGCCGCCATCGGTACCGGTGTCGACGACCAGATCATTATCACGGACGAGCGTGACCGTCAGAAGCGGCGCAGCCTGAAGGAACGGTTCAAACGCGCCTTCTTCATCATCTTCACGAGTGCGGCATCGACCATCGGTGCGATGCTGCCGTTGACACGGATCGGGGCCGGCGCCATCACCGGGTTCGCCGTCACCACAATCGTCGGCGTGATCATCGGCGTGTCCATCACCCGACCGGCCTACGCACGCGTGCTGCAGTACATGGACGCATAGAAACGAGAGAACTTACTGGAGCGACATGATCGCGTCAGTCAGGTCGTCGTGTTCGTCGAGCGCCTGGCGGGCCTCGTCCTCGGATACGTCGGCGCGCTCCATCACCAGCTCCACATCGTCTTCGTCGGCGCCAGCGTCCTGTTCCTCGTAGTCCCCCTGTAGCTGGAACATCACCTGTCCCTGTACCTCCATCTTGTTCAGCTGTGGCGCGTCGAACACGAGCTCGCGGCCGTCCGATGTCTCGACCGTCACCTGCTCCACATCCATCTCCTCCATCTCCATTCCCATCTGCTTCATGACCTTCTCCATGTTGCTTGGGTCGAACATCGTTGTACGCGTCTAACGGTGCCGCAGCTTTAAAACATCCTGACTCCGAACGTTCGGACACCTCCGCTGGAACTGGTTCCAATCAGGCCGCGTTGTGGAATTTTGAGAGGGTTGTAAGGGTGTCGATCTGGAACCGCCGGACATGTTCACACTCCTCGCATCCCTGGCGGCCGGTATCGCCTGCGGCGTGGTCACCGGGCTGCTGCCCGGGTTACACCCGAACTCAGTCATCTTCCTGCTCCTCCCTGCCTACTTCCAGATCGGGCCGCCGCCGCTGGTGTTCGTCGCGTTCGCCACAGGGATGAGCACCGTGCACACCTTCACGAGCTTCATCCCGTCCGTGTTCGTCGGCGCACCTGAAGGCGACACCGCACTGTCCGCCCTCCCCGGACACCAGTTACTCCACGAAGGCCGTGGACGGGAGGCGGTGGAGCTCACGGTGGCGGGCGGTCTCGTCGCTGCATCGCTAGCGGTGCTGGCGCTGCCAGCGATCTTCCTCGTCGTCCCTGCCGTCTACGCTGTGGCCGCGAGGTATATGCACGTACTCCTCCTGGCGGTGCTCGCATATCTCGTCGTCACGGACAGAAACCGGGGTGCGGCGGTCGGTGTCATCCTCCTCGCCGGGGCACTCGGGCTGGCGGTACTCAACTCGCCGCTCGCCAACACGCAGTACGTGCTGTTCCCCTTATTCTCCGGGATGTTCGGCCTGTCGATCATCGTTGAGAGCGTGGCCGCGGGGATGGATACACCGCCACAGGGACGCAGTCTCCCGGTCCGGCTCGGCGACGCTTTCAGTGGCGGGTGGAAAGGGTTTCTCGCAGGCGTCGCCGCGGGCTTCCTCCCTGGTGTGGGTTCCTCGCAGACCGTCCTGCTCATCGAACGCGGCGCCGAGAACCAGGCGGAGGAGTTCCTTGTCGCGGTGGGTGGGGTGACGACGACAGACCTGTTCTTCTCGCTGGCGGCACTCTACCTGATCGGAAATCCGCGGAGTGGTGCGGCGGTCGCGATGCAGCAGGTGCTGGCCGCGGTCGACCTGTACACTATCCTCCAGGTGATCGGGATGTCGATGACGGGTGTGGGTGTTGGCGCGGTCGTGACCCGCCGCTCCACGAAACAGGTCGCGGCCGTGCTGCAACAGATAGAGTACCGGCGGCTGCTGGCAGGGACGACAGTATTCATCGTGGCCGGGACCGCTGTCCTGACCGGCGTCTTCGGTCTACTGGTACTCGCCACCGCTGCCGCGCTCGGTGTGTTCGCCGCCCGGGCCGGGGTACGCCGCAGCACGTGTATGGCTGCACTGATCGTCCCGACCATCCTGTTCTACGCAGGTATCGAGTTTCCACTCTTCTGACTATGAGAGAATCAGAAGGGAATCCGCCGGTCCCAGTAGAGCGTGAGACGGTTCGACACTTCGGAGCGGTGCACCGCGCCGTCGTCGACAAGGGCATCGAGCCGTTTCTTCGCTGTGTGCCAGTCGACGTCGAGCCGGTCCGCGACTTCGTTCGTCGACAGCGGTCGCTCCGCGTTCTCAAGAAGCCGGACAATCTCAGTCATATCTGTCCGAACGTTCGGAAGTCTTAAAGAAGTAATGACGGAGTGGAACCACACCGGCTCCTTGGTTTCGTGTGGAACTAGTATCAGAAAGGGTTGATGTTGAATACAGTTATTATAACACTGTTATTGTTTTGGTTGGTTGGTTGCAGCAGTTCCAGATGAAGGAAAGGGGTGGTGGGGGGAGTTCGATTGCAAAACCGATTTAAATCTCCACCGAAGAGACAGATTTACTTCTGGTGTGGGGAAGGCATGGGCGACGAACAACTCCAGCAAATGTTCTCCGAATACCTCGAGAAAGAGAGCGTTTTCAAGAACAAGGAGATTCTTGACACGAGCTACAAGCCGGACGACATCCTCCACCGCGACAAGCAGGTGGATGAACTGGCATCGATCCTGGCGCCGTCGCTGAAGGGGGACGACCCGTCCAACCTGTTCGTCTACGGAACCGTCGGCACCGGGAAGTCCCTGTGCGTCCGGCACGTCTCGGACGAGCTCCGGGAGGCGGCGGAGAAGTCGGAGGAAGAACTGAACATCGTGTACATCAACTGCAAGATGAAGAAGGTCGCGGACACGGAGTACCGGCTGGCCGCGCAGCTCGCACGGGAGATGGGGGAGGACGTCCCCTCGACCGGGCTGCCGACGGACGAGGTATACGACCGGTTCTTCACCGCGCTCGCAGACGGCGAGGACGATGTCGTGATCATCATCCTGGACGAGATCGACGCGCTCGTGAAGAAGATCGGTGACTCGTTCCTGTACAACCTGACCCGGGTCAACGACGACCTGGACGAGACCAAGGTGTCGATCGTCGGTATATCGAACGACCTGAACTTCACGGACTATATGGACTCCCGCGTGAAGTCGTCCCTGTCCGAGGAGGAGATAATCTTTCCCCCGTACAACGCGCTGGAGCTGAAGGAGATCCTGTTGCAGCGGACGGCGGAGGCGTTCCACGACGGCGTCCTCGCGGACGGCGTCATCTCAAAGTGTGCAGCACTCGCTGCATCGGAACACGGCGACGCGCGCCGGGCGCTCGACCTGCTACGTGTGGCGGGGGAGCTCACAGAGCGGTCGAACGAGTCGGAGATCACCATTGAGTTCGTGGACCGGGCGCAGGAGAAGATCGAGAAGGACAGGCTGAAGGAGACCATCCGCTCCCAGCCGAAGCAGTCCAAACTATTACTCTATGTCATCCTCCAGAACCACGAGGACGGTGAGAAACTCGCGACCGGCGACATCTACGCAGAGTACAAGGAGTACGCGAACGAGGCCGGGGTCAAAGTACTGACGCAGCGCCGCGTCTCCGACCTTATCGCAGAGCTCGACATGCTCGGCGTGATCAACGGGGAAGTGGTGTCAAAGGGACGGCACGGCCGCACCCGCCAGGTATCGGTCGACCTCTCCCAGGACGCACGCGGGGGCATCGAGGACATGCTGGAGGACACGTTATACCTGTGATTCTCAGATGAGGCAGGAGCTGGAGCGGAAGGAGGCAGTACAGGAACTGACCGCCGAGGGGTGTATCATCGAACCGGCCGCCGTGGAGCGACTGGAGTCGGAGCACGTCGACAAGATCAAGCAGCTCTCGCCGGCGCCGATGGTCGTCAACGAACGCCTGCTGGAGAACCTTGACACAGGGGAGGTCGCACTGGAGACCTCGGTCGAGGTGGTGACGGAGATCGAGGAGGAGAAGGAGAAGCGGGACGTCAACGATTTCGTGGATTTCTACAACGACCGGTACGAGAAGATCAAGTCGTTGCTGCTCCGCCGCCGCGACATCCAGAACGCGGTCTCCATCTCCCGGCTGGAGGACATGCAGGAGCGGGACGACGCCTCTGTGGTCGGCATCGTCCAGGACAAGTACCGCACCAGCAGCGGAAAGTTCATCGTCTACCTCGAGGACCCGACCGGCATCACCAAGGTACTGGTCGAGGGCGACCAGGGCGAACGTATCGTGCAGGACGAGGTCATCGGTGTGACGGGATCGCTCGGCGACGACATCATCTTTGCGGACCAGGTGGTCTGGCCGGACGTCCCCCTCCCGGGCGACGTCCCCAGCACCTCCGAGGAGGTGTACGCGGCGTTCATCTCCGACATCCACTTCGGCAGCATCGACACGCTGAACGACAGGCTCGACGAGTTCGTGAACTGGCTCGACTCAGGGAACTCGTACGCGCAGAAGATCCGGTACCTGTTCGTGGTCGGGGACGCGGTGGAAGGTGTCGGCACCTATCCCGGGCAGGAGGCGGACCTCGAGGTCACCAACATCTACAAGCAGTACGACCGGTTCGTCGAGTTCATCCAGCGGATCCGTGACGACATCGAGATCATCATCTGCCCCGGGAACCACGACATGGTCCGACTCGCGGAGCCGCAGCCGCCGCTCCCAAGGGAGGCGGTCCCGGAACTGTACGAGATGGACAACGTCCACCTCACACCGAACCCGGCGTACGTCCGTATTCATGGCCATGACAACGGTGGCGTGAACGTGTTGCTGTACCACGGGTACTCGTTCGACGGCCACGTCGACACGCTGCCGCACCTCAGGGAGAACGCGTACGAGGAACCGGAGCACGCGATGATCGACTGGCTGAAGCGGCGCCACCTCGCCCCGATATACGGCAGCAACCTTGTCGTCCCGGACGAGGAGGACCCGCTGGTTATCGACGAGGTACCTGACGTGATTGCTGCTGGCCACACCCACTCCTTTGCCTGCACCACGTACAAGGGGATCAACGTGGTCTGCGCGGGCACGTTCCAGGACCAGACCGACTTCCAGGAACGGATGGGGCACGAACCGGAACCCGGCAAGGTAGCGGTCGTAAACCTCAAGACACGGGACAGCGCGGTGAAACAGTTTTGACCAGTGACTATATCCAGCGACTGGAGGATGAGACTGGTGCGGCCTACGATCTCGCCGAACAGGCACGGGCGCAGGAGAAGGATCCCGAGCCCCGTGTCGATATTCCGGTCGCGGAGGACCTCGCGGCCAAGTCGGTCGGGCTGGTGACCGCGGACCAGTTCCCTGAGCTGGAGGGGGTGGGGGTGGAGGAACGCATCCGGGAGCTGGAGGACGAGTACGGGAAGAACGATGAACGCGTCCCCCTTGTTATCGGCCGCGAGATCGCGGAGGAGAAATTCTACGAGTTCGGGTCGACGGAGCGCGCGGTGGATGCAGGACTCCGCATCGGGCTGTCGTACATGACCGGCGGCATCGTCACCGCGCCGCTTGAAGGCATCGCAGATACTGAGATCCGCAGCAACGACGACGGGTCGGAGTACCTTGCGGTGCATTATTCCGGGCCGATCCGGTCCGCCGGCGGTACAGCGTCTGCCATGTCCGTCCTCCTTGCAGACCATATCAGGAAGGCGGTCGACCTCGACCGGTACAAACCGCGTGACGAGGAGATCGAGCGGTACGCGACGGAGGTGGAGGACTACTTCACACGGGTGACGAAGAAACAGTACACGCCGGAGCGGGAGGAGACGAAGATGATCGCGGAGAACGTCCCGGTCGAGGTGACAGGGACGCCCACCGAACAGAAAGAGGTGTCGAACTACAAGGACCTGCCCCGTATCGAGACGAACAGGATCCGTGGCGGGATGTGCCTCGTCTACCTCGACGGCCTCCCGCTCAAGGCGTCGAAGCTCCAGCGCCGTATCGAGAGCTTCGGGGAGGAATTCGGCCTGGAGAACTGGGAGTGGATCGACGACTACCTTGAGCTGCAGCACGAGATCCATGCATCGGACGAAGAGGCGGAGGAGACAGCGGGGTACGAGCCGTCGGACAAGTTCCTCGGTTCACTGACCGCGGGCCGCCCGGTCTTCTCCCACCCAGGACGGGCCGGCGGGTTCCGCCTCAGGTACGGGCGCAGCCGCTGCTCCGGGCTCGCCGCCCTCTCCGTCCACCCCGCAACGATGGCGATCACGGACGACTTCATGGCGGTCGGCACCCAGATCAAGACCGAGTACCCGGGAAAGGCCGCCGTTACGATGCCGTGCGATGATATCGAACCCCCGGTCGTGCGGCTGGACGACGGCGAAGTGGTCCGGGTCGGAACCCGGGACGAGGCCGACGACTACAGGGGAGAGATCGACGAGGTGCTGTTCATGGGCGACATCCTCGTCCCGTACGGCGAGTTCCTGGAGAACGGGAAAGAACTGCTGCCGTCCCCCTACGTCACCGAGTGGTGGGTGCAGGACCTCGCCGCCGCGATGGAAGATGACGGGATGGACGCGTTCGAGGAGTACACCGACCCAGACGTGGTTCCGAACGTTCGGACTGCGTTCACGATATCTGACAAACTCGACATCCCCCTCCACCCGGAACATACGTTTTACTGGGGGAACGCGGATGAAGACACGTTCACGTCGCTTCATACTGCGTTACAGGAGAGTGAGGGTAATGTGCTGCCGGACGATGAAGGTGTGAAGGCGGCGCTGGAACAGCTGTACGTGGAACATGAGCCGGTCGACGACGGCATCAGGGTTTCCGGGGACGCCCGGACGGTGTTCGACCGGTTGCTCCGTCCTGACGAGACGGCGCCCGACGACTTCACCGGCGACATCCTGGCAGGGATAGAGGAGGTGTCCGGCGTGACGGTGCGGGAACAGGCCCCGATCTTCCTCGGGAACCGGATGGGGCGCCCGGAGAAGGCGGAGCGGCGGACGCTGAAGGGCAAGCCGCAGCTCATGTTCCCGTGCGGCCGTGAGGCTGGCGGCCGGATGCGCAACCTCACCTCGACGTATGAAAAAGGCGGCGTGGAGACAGAGGTGATCGCGAACCACTGCAAGGAGTGTAACCGGACAGTCCCGTTCTCGTACTGTCCGCACTGTGGCGGGGAGACGCGCGAGCTGTACCGGTGCCCGAAGTGCGAGACGCAGACACAGGAGGAGTCGCACTGTGGAATGGCGACGGAGCGGGCGTGGGAACGCGACATCGATGTCCAGGAACTGATGGATATCGCGCTCGACACCCTCGACATGGATGCGCCGCCGGAGCTGCTGAAATCACCGCGCGGCGTCACGGGCCGCCACAAACACGTTGAACCGCTGGAGAAAGGCCTGCTACGGCAGCAGCACGACCTGTACGTGAACAAGGATGGCACCATCCGGTACGACGCCACAGACACCCCGCTCACCCATTTCCGCCCGTCCGAGATCAGCGTCTCTGTGGAGCGGCTCCGGGAGCTCGGCTACACGGAGGATGTGAACGGCGAGGAGCTGACGGACGCGGACCAGCTCCTCGAGCTCAAGTACCAGGACATCATCATACCGGACCATGACGCGGAGATGCCGGCGGCCGAGTACATGCTCCGAACCGCCGACTTCGTGGACGACCTCCTCGACCAGTTCTACAACCTCCCCCAGTTCTACGAGGCAGAGGGGAAAGAGGACATGGTCGGCGAACTCGTGGTCGGGCTGGCGCCACACACCTCCGGAGGCATCGTCGGACGGATTATAGGGTTCACGGAAGCGAAATGTATCTATGCACATCCGTTCTGGCACGCGGCCAAACGACGCAATGCAGACGGGGACGAGGACTCTATCATCCTCCTCATGGACGCACTATTGAATTTCTCCCGGCAGTTCCTGCCGGACCAGCGGGGGACGCGGACGATGGACGCCCCGCTCATCCTGTCGACAGTGCTGCACCCGGACGAGGTCGACGACGAGTCCTGGAACGTCGACGTCGCGGAGGAGTACCCGCGGGAGTTCTACGAGGCCACGCACGACTTCGTCGAACCCGGCGAGGTCGACATCCCGATCGCGGAGGACCTCCTCGACGAGGAGAGCGGGTTCGGGTTCACCCACGGCACCACGGACATCGACGCGGCACCGATGGAGTCCAGCTACGTCTCCCTCGGCGAGATGGCGGAGAAGGTGCGTGAACAGCTGTCGCTCGGTGAACGTGTGGCCGCTGTCGACGAGGACAATGTCGCGGAGCTCTTGCTCGACAAGCACTTCCTCCCGGATATCAAGGGGAACCTCCGGTCGTTCTCGGAGCAACAGTTCCGCTGCGTCGACTGCAACAAGAAATACCGGCGTGCACCGTTGAAAGGCCGGTGCGGGCGGTGCGGCGGCAAGCTCCTGCTGACCATCTCCGAGGGCACGATACGGAAGTACCTGGTGCACAGCGAGGAGATCGCGGACAGCTTCACGATTTCGCCGTACCTCCGGCAGCAGATCATGATCCTGAAGCGGAACATCGAGAGCCTGTTCGGGAAAGATGACCGCCAGAGTTCGCTCGGCCAGTTCGTCTCCGCGTGAACGTGAACGGTTCCATGTGCAGCCCCGATTTGAGGCCGGGTTCACAGATTTCTTCACATGAACCTGATTGCGCTGGACGCGGTGGAATGCAGGGAGCCAGGAGACCAGAACCAGTTCATTATTTGTTTTCTATACGTGGTAACGTTACGTGAAATGAAGGGGTCTGCCTGAGCGGGCTCCAGACGAAACAGAGGGGTGTACACTTCCACATGAAATGAAGGGGTGTATGAACGTGAACAGGCGGGTGAACAACACGGTATACCGGCAGCGACCGGCCTGTCGAAATGCTTATAATGTCTGACCTGTCAGCCGGGAACATGCCTGCAGAACCTACCGCGGCGGACGTGATGAGTGACGGCGTTATCGCTATCGACAACAACGCAACCGTCCAAGAGGCCGCGCAGAAGATGCGGGACGAGGACATCCGGAGCCTCGTCGTCGTAGAGGACGACGAAGCTGTCGGCATCATCGTCGGCCGGGACGTCCTGTACCAGGTCGCGGCCGAGGGACGCGACCCGGCGAGTGTGACCGTCGACGACATAATGACGTCCAACCTCATCACTGCGTCGGAGACAGACAATATCGAGGACATCGCCCGTGCGATGATCGACAACGATATCTCACGGGTCCCGATCCTCCGCGGCGACAACCTTGTTGGCATGGTGACACAGTCCAACCTCGTCAAGACCTGGCCCTCCTACGTAGAGCTCGTTCAGGAAGAAAGCAGGGTGTTCGGCAGTGAAACCCCTGCTGCAGGGGACGCACCACAGGGAGAGACTGTCTCTGACGGCGTCTGCGATTCCTGCGAGAACTTCTCCGAGGAGCTGAAGATGGTGGACGGCGACATGCTCTGCCCGGAATGTCAGGAAGAGAACCTCCTGTAGGAACAGATATTTTAATTCCGGACGTTCATACCCGGTTATGTACGTTGAAGAGGAGGTCGGCCACCGCACCTCCACAGTCGAAGTTTCTGACTGGGAGGACGCCTACCGGGAGGTAAAGGACATACTGGAGCGTCGGTTCGCGTTCGATCGGGTCGAGGAGGAGAAATTCCGCCACCACAAGGACAAGGGTATCATCGTCTCCAAGGTCAACTGCTACGACGAGAAGGACAGGAACACCGAGATCGAGATCACGGTCGTCCTGACGATCGACACAGGGGGCGGGGAGAACCGGAGCGCCACAGTAACGATAGACGCCAAGGGCGAGGTCGTTACCCGGTACCCCGAGGAGAGCTCGTGGCAGCGCTCCCCAGTGTATTACGCGTTGCGTAGTATATGGGACAAACTGCTGTACGGCTGGGTCCGCGGACGGTACGAGGACGAGGCCCGCGAACTCTTGGTTGACGTCCACTCAGCCCTCCGCGGCGCCTTCAAATCGGCGGAGGTGTGACCTGTGCGGCGTGCGGAACGGACGGACCAGGCCCGGTCGACACCGTCCTACATCGTCGACCACTCTGATAAGGTGATCCGCAGGGAGGACTTCATCTATGGGGAAGGGCTCGACGACCTGATGGAGGTGTTCCGGGCGCTTCCGAAGATCCTCGACGACCTCGGGTTCCAGGACGTGACAGAGTTCTATTCAGAGCACTGGGAGACCCTCCCGTTCAAAACATACTTCAACGCGTACCGGTGGAAGGACCCGTACACGGCTATCCGGGTCCGGATGGGGGTGCGTGTGAAGGAGCCCCGGTCAGACCGGAAGACTGGCGAGGAAGTGTACAAGGCGAAGCTATCCGTCTCCACCTATATCGATACGACCAAGTACCCTAAATGGGGGAAATTCGAGCAGACAAGCATGTTCAAACGGTCGTGGTTCTACCACGTGTTCTGGAAGCTGCTGCACAACGAGTTCCTCTTCGGAAAGGAGCACAAAAAACATGAAGAGGAAGCAGAAGAACTGACAAATGAACTTATGAGCCGTATCCGTGAGGTAGAGGGGAGCGTGCCTGCGATCGGACGGACCGAACGCGAGTGGTACCAGCCGGAGGACGAACGACGGTGACCAGGGTGAACGACAGATGAGTTTCACAGTGGAGCGAGAGGTTGCCGAGGCGATGGACTGGTACCAGGCCCACCATATCGTCGAGGCCTACAAGAAGATGAAGAAACTGCTGAACGACGACATGAACATGGACGACACGTATGAAGTATACTTCGAACAGAACGTTGGATCGGGGAATTTCCGGTCCGAGATTGTCTCTGTCCGCGACCTTGGGCGACGGAGTAGAACGAGGGAGATCGGGTCCAACGTGAAGCTGGCGTTCGACATAGCGATGTGGACCCGGACAACTCCGACAACCACGGACGAAGGCCTGTTCGGCGTCCTCGAGGTCAACCCGATAGCAAAACTTGTCGTGGAGATGCCGGGCGATGAGCACAAGTTTTCGCACCGGCTGATGCGGAGGGTCTGGTACGAACTCCTGTTCCACGAACAGTTCGAGTACTGGGCGGAGTACGCTGAAGCCGAGCTGAACCGGTATATCAACGAGGTCAGGAACTTCTTCGGCCTCGAACCGACCCTCGGGAAGAGCGAACGCCTGTCCTACCAGCCGCTCGTCAAGGGCTACAGCTAGTTTTAAAGTTTGCCGCGTACGCGTTACATGCCCGCCCTGGTCAGCGGACGTGACACTCCGTAACAAGGTCAGTGGATGAACGATCTCCGTGTTACAGGCGGGCAAAATCCCCTTTTTCACGCCATGACCCAGATTCACGTGAAGGTTGTTCCGGGCGCTGACGACGTCGAAATCGACACGTCAGGGACGTACCCGAAGATATCGGTAACGGCCCCGGCCTCGCAGGGACGGGCAAACGCCGAACTCGTGTCAGTACTCTCAGCGGTTCTGGACGCAGAGGTCGGGATTGTTTCAGGCCACCAGTCACGACGGAAGAAAATAGCCGTTGACATGCCTGAAACGGAGATAAACGAGATTTTATCAGATTACCCTGGGTGAGCTGTGCCGGATCCTGCTTCTTCCACGTCCTCGACGATGAGCTCTAGTTCTCCCTGGTAGAGATCGACCCGGCCCTGGAACGTGTAGGTCGTTCCGGTGGTGATTCCGAGTCGCTCCCCGAAGTTAACGGCCTGTATATCGCCGTCTTCCCCCTTTATACGGAAGAATTCGGTTTCATCGGAGGTTGTGTGGTCCGTGACCGTGCCACGGACGCGCACGGTGGTACCTGCATCCCCCTCATCAAGGTCTGAAACCGTTACAGACGTGGGTGTCGCAAGGATCGAGGCGGCGTACATAGTCGTCAACCCTGTTAAAACAAGGAGGAGCGAAACCCGTTCTATACTGTCAAACCCTCTCACAGCCCGTATACCTCTATGTCCTGGTATGTGGGGCCGTCCTCTCCCAGCTCGCTCTGTTTAAGTCTCACGCTGTCGACCTCAAACGACCCGAATTCTCGCTGATGGCTCTCAATCTCGTCCTGTAGCGCGGATTTATCCTCCGGACCGATACCTCTCACACGAGCGACCGTTACATGTGGGACGAATTCCTCATGTTCCTCCCCATCTATAACTTCACTGAAGTTCATATGAAGGTTTTTTATCTTTTCACGCGGTTTTGCGCCTATCCAAACAGTTTTAATGTAGTTCATGTGAGGGAACACACCTACATTTTCTAACCTACATGTAAACTCACCTACATCTATGTTTTCACATGAAGTAATAAATGAAGATCTAAGTTCACTGACGTCTGCCGAATCCCGCTCTCCAACGTATAGAAGCGTTATATGGAGGTTTTCTCGATTCACCGTCGACATATCGCCGTAGGAGTTAATCGATGATGTGAAGTTCATGACGGAGTCTTTCACAGGTTCATTCTCTATATCGATTGAGATGAAGTACCTCATTGTCCTTCATCCGGCTACAGCACAATTAAATAAGTTAATGAATATTCCAGATCTAAGTGTAAGTGAACCTGATGACGGAGTCACAGATCGATGAGTGGATGAAGAGATTTGGCTGGGAGCGGAACCCATTCAATTTTCGTATCTATCCGGAATTGATGATAGGGTATGAGGGCGAGGCTGACCGCATCCGTAGCAGTCTGGACTCTGATAGTAAGTTCACGCTGTTACTCGGTGAAACCGGGGCAGGGAAGACGAACATGCTCAGGAGTATAGAGGAGGAGTATGGTTCTCAACGCCCGCTGTACTACATGTCAAAGCCGCCCGTAACTGAAGCGGATCTGCTCACGTACATGCGTGATGAGGTGCTTGAACCAGGGGTCATAGCCCGCCTGTTGAACTCCTACTCTCTCTACAACATCGATGACTCTCTGAACAAACAGTTCTCGGACGACCTGATACTGCTTGTCGACGAGGGGCACGAGGCCTCCACAGAGGTCCTGGAGTGGCTCCGGACCGCGATCGACCATATCGACAGCCTGTCGGTCGTTGCTGCCGGACTCCCGTCGTTCGAGGAGAAGCTGCAGGAGGAAGTTGACACGCTGTACAGCCGTGCGACAGAGATTGTCCGGCTGGAGTCGCTCGACAAGGACCATTCCATCGAGCTGGTCCGGAAACGTATCGAACAGGTCGGTGGCTCCTCTATCGAGCCGTTTACACAGGCAGCGCTGCTGAAAATATATGAAGAAACAGGGGGATTCCCGCGTGAAGTTCTCCGTGTATGTAATGATTGTATCATCACCGCGGCCGAGGAGGACAAGTCGATTATCGATGAAGATGATGTCGCCACCATCCTCGATGAGAGTTCAGATGAAACGAACAGCGAGGATAGCGATATAGATGCCGAGGAAGAGGACGATACGGCCGATACATCGGCCGAAGAGGCGGATGACGTGAAGCTCACGCCCAAGCAGCAGTCCGTGTACGAGGCCGTCCAGGCCGTCGGCGAGGCTACCTCTGGAGAGGTCGTCGACGAACTCGGTAGCGAGGACTACAAGAGCCGTTCACACGCGATCCGTTCCATCAACAACATCCTCCGGCGGCTTGTGGAGCAGGGCGTGGTGGAACGTGAACGGCGCGGCCGCAACTACCTCTATCAGCCCGCAGAGTAACTTATTTAATAATCCTCTGTGCAACGCGTACTGTGAGTTACTATGTCAGGGAACATCCGCGGTAATGATCTGGTCGGTAAGACGATTGTCAGTGAAGAGAAAGGAAAGACGTTCGGCGAGGTAGACGATGTCAGCTTCGTCTCGGAGACAGGCGAACTGATGAACCTCCTGATCTCTGGTGCGACGGAGAACCTCCAGGAGATGAACGTCGAACAGACCGCACAGGGCCGTCACATGGTCCCGTTCAGCGCGGTCAAGTCAGTCGGCGACTTCGTCATCGTCAGCCAGGACGACATCGTTTAAGCGTCGACGATACCAGCGTCGGTAATCGTAAACACGGCTTCTCCCTCTGGCAGGTACGGCGAATCGACCAGCCGTGCCACCCGCTTATCCTTCTTGCTCTTCCGCAGGTAGATGCGGAACGTGGAGTTGTGGCCGGCGATGTGGCCGCCGATCGCCTTCGTCGGGTCGCCGAACATCTGGTCCGGGTTGGACATGACCTGGTTCGTCACGACGACCGCGGCGTTGTACGCGTTAGAAAGCTTCTTGAGGTGCTTCATGTGCTTGTTCAGCTTCTGCTGCCGTTCCGCCAGCTGTCCCCGGCCGACGTAGTCTGAGCGGAACTCGCCGGTCAACGAGTCCACCACGATCAGCCCGATATCGTTCTCTTCCGCGATCTCCTGCGCCTTCTCTCCAAGCAGGATCTGGTGGTCTGAGTTGAACGCCCGCGCCACAAAGATGTTGTCCAGCGTCTCGTCAGGATCCATGCCCTGATTCTCTGCGATCTCCTGGACCCGTTCAGGCATGAACGTGTCCTCGGTATCGATGTACAGCGCCTTCTTCCCGTCCTCACCGCGCTGCACGTTCACGGCGAGCTGGAGCGCGACCTGTGTCTTCCCGCTGCCGTACTCGCCGTAGACCTCGGTGATGCTCTGCGACTCGATGCCGCCCCCCATCAACTCGTCGAACTCGTCACTCCCTGTACTGATCCGGAGTACTTCCTCACGCTCCTCAAGTTTCTCCTTTCCTGTGGCGTAGCCGTGGTCGAGTTCGTCGTGTGCTGCACTGATAGCGGACTGTGCGGTCTTCTCACCGATATCGGCGGCCTCCTGCAGCTCCGCTGCGCTGGACGCGCCGATCGCCTCCAGACTGGCGTATCCGGATTCCTCCAGTTTCTCCGCGGTCTTATCGCCGACACCCGGCAGCTCTGTCAGGTCGTCAGACATCTTAGCTCACCCGTGACAGCTGTTCCTCGAGCAGCTGGTCGTCCTGTTTGAATGCGACCTCGTTCCCGATAAGCTCGGTACGGTTGAAGAAGTCGTTGTACCGGGAGCGTCCGCGTACGGTGACTTCTTCCCCCTTGACCGTGTCTGCACGTTGCTGCACTGTCTCGACGTCGCCGTCGATATCGTCCACCTGCAGCAGGTCTTCCGCGCGGTCACGGAAGAACACGGTGCGGAGGTTACCGTACCCGTCGTCGATGATGACAGAGAGGATGAGGTTGTCCTCGGGCTCTACCGTGCCGTGTTCCCCGCACTCGTAGCCGTCACCGCTCTCCTCCACCTTCTTCTGGCATTCCGGGCAGGCCTTGTAGAACGGTTCGTCCGTATACAGCTCGACGAGGGTTCCCTCGATCTCATAGTTCACGTTCTCGTTCATCACTTCCGTCGTCCGGGCCCGCCGGTGGCCGCCACCGCCCGACGACGGTGCGTCCGCCACGTCTCCGAGGTCCTCCTCCAGCATCGATATCGTGGTGTCGTCGCCGACCCGGACCTCGACGTTGCTCCTGTTGTCCTGCCGGGAATAGGCGCCCTGGATCTGGATGCTGTCTCCCTCGTCGAGCTTGTCACCGATCTCGACCTGGTCGTCCCACAGGGTCAGTCGGACTGTCCCGGTTTCATCCCCGAGGACAACGTTCCGCACCCTCCCTTCTTCATCCCCGTCCCGGTCGAACGTGTTCACGTCGGATATATCCACGACCTTGCACTTCAGGTCGACCCGGTTCATACCGGGAACGATATTATCGACCGTGAGATCGTTGTTATCTGCTTCAGCGAGCTCGATTCCCGCCTCCCGCGCGACCAGGTGGGCCGCCCCTTCTTCCGACACGAGGCCGGACAGCTCCTCGACCTTGGCGGCGATCCGTTCCCGTATCTCGTCTTCGTCTTCTCCCGTCTCGTCAGAAATCGTCTGTATCAGGTCGTCTACCATCGCGTTGGAATGGCGTGGAAAGCTTTTTACCGTTATGCTACTTTTCCGCTTTCACGATATCCTGCTGCATTATCGCGTCTCTCCCGTCTTCTCGAGCAAGTCCCATCGCCTCCTCTGTGATGTACCCGATGTAATTCTCGAGGACTTCTGCAAGGTCTTCCGCGGCGGCCGTCGACATGGAACTGTCCTCGTCCTCGAGGAGCGCCCGGACCTGCTCTGTAGAGAGTTCCATACACGGGCCGGGCGGCCCGAGATATAAATATGGTGGGCTGTACGGCCACGCCGCCGCGCTTCTCCACACAAACTATTTAATGGGCTCCCGTGAACTACGGGGTGTGGGGAAGGCGTCATGACCGACTTGGAAGAGATGTTTCTGCACCGGAAGCCCGCCCGCATTCTGGTCGGGATTACCCGGGGGGAGGACAGGAAATACGCCTCTGTCCTGTCGAAGGAGGCGGACTGCACCTATTCGCATACGGTGAAGATCCTGGACCAGTTCGAGGAGAAGGGGCTCATCGAGTTTACGAAGGAGGGGCGGAAGAAGCTGATCGAGCTGACCGACAGGGGGGAAGAGATCGCGTCCCGGATGGACAATCTTATGCGCTCCATTGAAGATGTCTGAAAACATATTTTTCCACTCATCTTTTTGAACAGTTGTTTTGTCGTCTCTGTGTTGCTCCCCGAGTGAGTGTTCGGATAAAACGAACACTCGTAGTGTTGTCGCGGTGCCGATCGAGGGAGGGGGTGTGTTCGACCGCGGTTTCTCGCCCTGTTGCCCGGGGTATCGGGGACGGGTTTTGCCAAGAACCACGGATTTTGTCAAGAACTGTGTGAAACAGGGGTGTGCGGCCTGGATCGCCGTTTCTGTATATGTATCTGGCGAGTCAGCCCCCCCACTTCACCCCTATATAAAAATGTAAACGATTCGGTCAACAGACCGAGTGAGTCGCTCCCCAGAATCTCGTTTCTGTTTATTTGTGAGTAAACAGTTGAGGATATAGGTCAACTTAAAAAGCCCCTCTCGCGGGTGTGTGTTTTTCCCGAACACTCGTTTGGCGCGGGTGCGAGCAGAGGAAAGATGTTCTGGAGATATTGTTCTGGAATAGTTCTTTTCAAGAACCCTTATACTCGGGTGTTCGTTCTAAAAGAACACTCATCCACCGATCCTTCCAATAGTGTTGGAAAAATGTATCAAAAAGGATTTATTATATAACAACCTTTCAAATAACTTTATTGGAGCTTACTGTCCGTCGTCCCCGGGCGGGATCATGCGAACAGGTCGGGGTCACTGACCGGTACTTCCTCGTCTCCCGAGACCCGGTAGACAGAGAGGGTGTCTGACTCGATATCGACCCGGTCGCTCTCCATCCAGGGGAACAGGCTGGTCGGCATCCGGATTCCATGTCCGAACGGAGGGGTGAACCCTCTTGCCTCCGACAGTGTCCACGTATCGCCCTCTTCCTGTGAGTCGAGGCGCAGGTACGCCCGCCCATCTGCTTCCCCGAGCAGGAGCGTCCCGTCGCGGGTGGAGACACTGCCGAGTGCGTCCAGTGTGTCGGCCACGTAATCCGCCTGTTCAACGCCTCGGAGCTGCTGTGCCACGATATGGGCGGAGTTACAGGCGATGATGTCGTCCACACTCCCGTCCTCGAACGGGAGACGGGGAGAAATCGCCTGGACAAAGGTTGCGTCCCCGTTCCTGTACGGCTGCCTGATGTCTCCGATGCGGTCTGCTGCGTCGACGCCATACACAGAGACCTCCCTGTTCTCGTACCGGTCTGAGAGGTCTTCCGCCGTCCATCCGTAGCTACACCCGAGATCGAGGACGGTATCGCCGGTGTCGACCATCCTGTCAAGCACCGGCCCGAGGCTCATTTCGTCGAAATACCGGTTCTGGGACGTGCTCGGGACGTCCCAGTCTCCCCAGGGTCTGCCTTCCTCCAGTCGTTCCGCCGTCTCGCCGAGATCGTAGGTGTCCGCCGCTCCTCCGACACCAATATTGCTACGTTCCTGTGACATCTCCCGGCCTGAACATCCTCCCAAATTTTAAATGTCGCACCGAAGGGAGAGGTATGTCACTGGAGGGATCGACACAGGTGCTGGAGCGAGGAGATATCGCCCCCGGATTCTCGTTGCCCGGCGTCGACGGGGAGACTCACTCGCTCGACGACTTTGCGGATTATGATGCGCTCCTCATCGTGTTCACCTGCAACCACTGTCCCTACGCCAAGGCCAAGATTCCGGTGATGAACCAGCTTGCAGCGGCGTACGACGAAGTGGCGGTGGTCGGCGTCAACCCGAACGATGCGGAAGAGTACGAGGAGGACTCGTTCGAGCAGATGGAGGAACTGGTCGAGGACGGTACGATCCAGTATGACGCGTATCTCCGCGACGAGTCTCAAGCGGTGGCAAAAGAGTACGGGGCGGTATGCACCCCGGACCCGTTCCTGTTCGCGAACGAGGGCGGGACGTTCGTCCTCGCGTACCACGGCCGGTTCGATGACGCGCTCAACCCGGACGACGAGCCGTCCGGCGAGCCTGGCTTCGAGATGCGGCAGGCGATCGATGCGGTGCTGGCTGGAGAGCCTGTGGAGCAAGAGTTCAACCCGTCACAGGGCTGCTCGATCAAGTGGACGGACGGGAACGAACCGGACTATTGGAGTTGATGACTGTGGGGGAGCCGGCCCACGAGCACCTGCGAGCGCTTCTCAGTCGGTTCAAGTTCCACCGCGATGTCCAGATACCGGTCGCCGTATTCGAGGAATATCGGGACGATCTCCATCGTACTGATGTGTCGTGGTATAATTCGCCATCCTATCGTGACGGGCACAGGTTTTGGAGCGTCCACCTGACCGACCACCGCCATGACGATGTCCCGCGGGACGGCATCATAGCACATCTTGAATGGGTAAATCCGGAACATCATCCGATACTCCACGCACTCGTTGGGTTCCCCCATTGGTTTTTCTGGAACCGGATCGTCATGACTGAACCGGCCACCCTGGGGTCGGAGAATGATGTAGATGCAGGCCCGGAAGACAGTAGCTGTTGACTCGATAGTAAATTGTATAAACCGGTTCTCCTATCTGGACGGTATGGACATAGACTACGACGAGTGCTCCACGCGGATGAACGCGGACACGATACTGGAACAGATATTCCCGACGCAGGATGCGTACCGTGAAATAACGCGTGACATCTTCATCATGTTCCAGGAGGAGTCGGAACAGATCGAAGGGAGGCACGAGCTAGAGGTGTCGCAGGCAGTCAGCCGGCTGGAAGAACAAGGTCACAATCGGCATACAGTATACAAGGTACTGCGGGAGCACCTGGTGCCGATGGGCGTCGTCCAGTGGAAAAAGTTTGAGGGCTCGATCCAGCTGTCGACCAAGTTCGGGAACGCGCTGCGGAACTTCTCGGTCTCCTGGAAGAACTTCGTCGACGACATCGAAGCGGGAGAGTCACCTGTACGTGAGGACTCCTGACCCTGCTGCCGACGTTATACTGCTATCTCCCTGACCTCTGTCTCGGGATGCACCCGTATTACCTGGAGGCCGGTTTCATCGGCGCCTTCAGCCGCCATCTCCGTCTCCACCACGTGACAGTCCGAACACATTGGTCTCACCTCGTTCCTGTAGTCCACGGGTTTCCGTGCAGGGCAGACCTCTTACAGCCTGCCCTACTGTGTTACCTCCCACCGGATTGAGACCTCGAACCTGTGGGGTCCACCGCGCCGGTATCATCCCCCACTAGGCGTGGTAAGAAACGATAGTGTCGACCTTAACCAGATCCTGGGTAAACCGGCACCGATCAAGGCCGACTCGCATACTACCTATACAGGACTCCCAGTATAAAAAGCCATGGTTACACCCAGGAGTGACAAATTAAGAATCTGCGGGAGAAATTAAACAATTATGTAGCGGCACGGACGTCTTCCTTCTTAATCGTTTTGCGGCCGGCATGGTTGGCGTACTGTTTCGCCTCCTGCGCCAGCTCCTCCGCCTGGTCCTCAAGCACGTCCCGCATCGCCTCCACCGCGTCGTCGGACACCCGGTCCGCGCCAGCGTTCTTTATGACGCGCTTGATCGGTGCAAGCGGGAGCTCAGGCATGTAACGTAGTTCGGGACGCTGGTTTAAGAACGTTTTACCCGGTCCGCTCGGCGAGAATATTCACACGCGTCTCCAGCTGCTTCACCCGTTCCTTCAGGTCCTCCCGCGCCGTCCCGTGCTCCTCCTCGATGTCCGACACCCGTTCCTCTAGCTCCGCCTCACTCACCAGCGATTCCATCTCAGCGTCGATCCGGTCGACGTGGTCCGACAGCTGCTGCTGCCGGTCCTCCATCCTATCCACTTGGTCGGTCAGCTCGTTGACCGCGGCAAGATACTCCTCCACCTGTTCGAAGACTGCGCGCTCCTCCTCGATATAGTCCAGCACCTGTTCCTCGACCGTGTCCTTCAGGTCGCGGTGCTCACGCCGCAGTCCGTTCAACGCACGCCGGAGGTCGTCGACCTCCTCGCTCACGTCATCCCCTGAGTTCTGCGTCGACACCGTCATCGAGCTCCAGGACGGCATAGCTGCCCTCCTGTACAGGTCCAGGGTTTACAACCGTCGTCCCGTCCACCTCGTCGATGGTCCGTGCCTCATGGATATGGCCGCATAGCACTAGGTCGATTTCCGTATCTGCAATCAACTCGCGGAGGCTCTCGCTCCCCACATGGTCGCCGTCAGGCACGACATCGGCCGCGGTACCGTGCGGCGGTTCGTGTGACACGATCGCCGTGTGGCCGGTGGTCGTCCGTTCCAGCAGCTGTTCCAGCACCGAGCCACGTTCCGCATCGTCCGGTTCGAACGGGGTGTCGAACGGTGTCCGCCCGCCCCCGAACCCGACGAAGTCGTACCCCTGCAGCGAGAACATCGATTTGTGGAGGTTCACCCTGTTGTCCATCAGGAGTTCGAGGATGCTGTCGTCGTCCATGTTCCCCGGAACCGCCTTGACCATCGGCGCCTGATCGTTGAGCAGCTCGATGATGTCTGCAGCAGTCCCGGCGTAGTCATCCTCGGATGTGTCGGTGATATCTCCCGCGACAAGCACCAGGTCGTAGCCCTGCTCCTTGCTCAGGATTGATTCGACAGCGTCTATTGCGCCGTGGATGTCTGACAGGGCGAGAACCTTCATGCACGCAATATTTCCGCTCCGCGTTAAATATCTATCCCGCCGCGCGGCGTTAAAAGTCTCTATCCCGGTTCTCCCGGTATGGAATCGGTCACGGCCGCCGTGCTGGACGCGGACTACGTCACCCGGGACGGGTTAACGGTCAGGCTGTTCTGCGTGACCCCTGACGGCGACCCAGTGATAGCAGAAGATACAGGATTCCTGCCGTACTTCTACGCCGTCCCCGCGGACGACCCCCAGGACGCACGCGATGCAGTTGCAGCGGCGGAATTCGAGGTCGATGGAGAACACCTGCAGCCCCAAGATGTAGAAGTGACAGCGCTGACTGACGGCCGCGACGATATCGATGTGCTGAAGGTTGTCGTTGAGGAGCCGCCGCAGGTACCGAAGATACGTGAGCAGGTGGCGGCGCTGGACACTGTCGCGGAGACCCGTGAGTTCGACATCCCCTTCTACAAGCGGTACCTGATCGACACAGACACCGCTCCTGCCGACTGGGTCGAGCTGCACGGCGCTGTTGACGAGGAGAACGATATCATACAGGTGGCGCTCGAGAGCCCTCCGGAACCGGCGGACGAGCAGGACTACGAGTTCTCCACGCTCGCGTTCGACCTCGAGGTGCACGGGGACGAGGTCATCATGTGCAGCTTCTACGCGGACGGGTACGAGCGGGTGCTGGTGCAGGATGTCGACGACATGGCGGCGGACTACGTCGAAGAAGTGGACGGGGAACAGGCACTGCTGCAACGGATGCTCGCCATCGTCGAGGAGCGCGACCCGGACCTCCTCCTCGGATACAATACGGACGAGTACGACTTCGACGTCCTGCGCGAGCGTGCTGAAGAACACGGCATCGACCTCACGATGGGCCGCACCCGGGAACGGATGCAGTTCAAACGCCGCGGCCGGTTCTCCGGCGCATACCTTGAAGGACGGATCCACCTCGACCTGTACGCCTTCGTGGAGAATGTGGTGTCGATGGGGATGCAGTCCGACCTGCTGACGCTGGACGCCGTAGCCGAGGAACTGCTCGGGGAGAACAAGGACGACCTGTCGTGGGAGGAGATGCAACGGCTCTGGGAGGAACGAGAAGACCTTGACACCTTTGCGAAATACGCGCTCCGTGACTCAGAACTGGTACACGAACTCGGTAGAGCGCTGGTACCACAGATCCTCTCCCTCTCGAGACTCACCGGGCTCCCACCGTTCGATGTGTGTCGACACACGTACGGCCAGCTCGTGGAGAACTACCTGCTGCGGAAGGCGCACGACCGCGGCATCCTCGCACCGAACCGGCCGACGCAGGGGGAACGGAGCCAGCGGTACCAGGAGGGGCAGTACGCGGGCGGGTTCGTCTACGAGCCAGAGGAGGGGCTGCACGAGGATATCGCCCTGTTCGACTTCCGCTCGCTGTACCCGACCATCATCGTCTCCCACAACATCTCACCCGACACGCTGGACGTGCCGGACTGCACCGACGAGCTGACAGTCACCATCGAGGAGGCGGACAGGGAATACGGGTTCTGCCAGGACGAGCCCGGGTTCATCCCGTCCCTGCTCGAATCCCTGGTGGAGGAGCGGTACGACCTGAAGGCCGACCTGCAGAAGATGGAGGCGGAATCGCAGGAATACCGCGACCTTGACACACGACAGAACGCGTTGAAGATCCTGTCGAACGCCTTCTACGGGTACATGGGCTACAACGGGGCCCGGTGGTATTCACGCGAATCTGCGGAGGCGACGACCGCGCTCGGCCGCCAGTACATCCAGGACACGATAGAACAGGCGGAGGAGATGGGGTTCGACGTGGTGTACGGCGACACCGATTCGGTTATGCTGAAAGGGGGGGACGTGGAGGACCGGCTGGACGAGTTCCAGGACGCAGTGAACACACAGCTGCCGGAGTTCATGGAGCTGGAGTTCGAAGGGTTCTACCCGCGTGGCCTGTTCACCTATACGGAATCCGGCGAGGGGGCGAAGAAGAAGTACGCGTTGATCGACCGCGACGGCAACGTGAAGATCACCGGGTTCGAACAGGTCCGGAGAGACTGGTCGCAGATCGCGAAAGAAGTGCAGGAAGACGTCATCCGACAGGTGCTTGAGGGCGACGTGGACGCGGCTGTGGCGACGGTGGAGGACACGATCGACCGGTTGAAGGCGGGCGATGTCCCGCTGGACAAGCTCCGGATCTATACCCAGATGACGAAGCGGCCGGAGAACTACGAATCCAAGGCGCCGCACATCGAGGCAGCGAAGAAGGCGATCAAACGCGGCGAGGAGATCGACCCCGGCGACACCATCGCCTACGTCATCACCCGCGGCGGTGGCACCATATCCGACCGCTCCGAACTCTTGAAATACGCGGATTCGTACGACGCAGAGTACTACATCGAGAACCAGGTGGTGCCGGTCGCGGTCCGCGTCCTGAAGGTGCTGGGATACACCGAGGACCAGCTTTTGGGGAAGGGGAAACAGTCCGGACTGGACCAGTTCGGATGAGAACTGGTAAAAGCGTCCAGTGGCCGGGGTGCGGCATGGGCGAGGACGACGAGGCACTCGACTACCACCGCCAGAACCCGGCGAAGATCCGGGTCGAGGGCGCTGTCGATGTGGAGACGCAGGACGACCTCTCCAAGGCATACACCCCTGGCGTGGCCGCGCCGTCCCGCGCCATCGCCGAGGACCCTGGTTCGGTATACGACTACACGGCAAAAGGGGAGATGGCCGCGGTACTGTCCAACGGGTCCGCGGTCCTCGGGCTCGGCGACATCGGGGCGACCGCGTCCATCCCTGTTATGGAGGGGAAGTCGCTGCTTATCAGGGAGCTCGGCGGGGTCTCCGCGTTCCCCCTGGTCGTGGACGAGGACGACCCTGACGAGCTCATCGCAACCGCGGAACGGCTGGAACCGATGTTCGGGTTCCTGATGCTGGAGGACATCCGGTCGCCCGACTGTTTCTACATCGAGGACGAGCTGAAGCAGCGGCTGGACATCCCGGTATTCCACGACGATCAGCACGGCGCTGCTATCGCCATCCTTGCCGGCCTGCTCAACGCACTGGACGTGGTCGGGAAGGAGATGAACGATATCGAGGTAACGGTGGTCGGCGCCGGAGCCGCGGGAACTGCGGCAGCAGATATCCTCTTGGAGGCCGGGGTTGACCAGCTGGCTATTGTAGACCGTCCAGGCATCCTGACACCCGACATGGACGACCTGAACCACCGGCAGCAGGAACTGGCTGAACGCGCCAACTCTGGCGGACGGACTGGCGACCTCCCGGACGCGGTCGCCGACGCAGACGTCCTTATCGGGCTGGCGACCAGCGGTATCATCTCGCAGGAGATGGTGCGGTCGATGGCCGACGACCCGGTTGTGTTCGCGATGGCCAACCCTGACCCGGAGATTTCCTACGAGGACGCACGGGAGGCCGGGGCTGCGGTCGTCGGTACCGGTCGCGCGGACTTCCCCAACCAGATCAACAACTCGCTCGCCTTCCCCGGCGTCGTAAAAGGTGCGCTGCGGTGTAACGCGCTGGAGATTAATATGGAGATGAAGGTCGCCGCGGCGGAGGCGATCGCGGACATGGTCGCGGAACCCTCGCCTGAAGAGGTCGTGCCGTCGTCCCTCACAGAGGGACTGGCAGATGCGGTCGCCGCGGCGGTGACGGAGAAAGGCAGGGAGACCGGTGCCTGCCGCATCTAGTCACTCCAGGTGGTGGTAGTCCAGCTCATGCCCTTCTTCCAGTGCTGCCTGGATACGGTTCGGGACCGGCGGAACCTCCTCCGTGTATAACTCCATCCCGTCCTCGCTCTTCTCCACGACGATGTTCTTCCGCCAGTCCTCGTCCTTCTCCGGGAAGTCCTCGCGGTAGTGTGCGGCACGTGACTCCTCCCGTTCCAGCGCCGACCGCAGCA
>CAZTXA010000002.1:1542-46539 GCA_964617945.1 uncultured archaeon | reverse complement strand
AGATGGTGAACATCACCCACAGCATCCCGCACACCCCGCTCACCGTGCTCCACACCGAGGAGGGGACGGTGGCGTACTCGCTCGATTTCAAGCTGGACGAGGAGCCGACGCTCGGCGGCAAGCCGGACTACCAGAGGATCCGCGAGCTCGGCGAGGAGGGCGTCACTGCATACCTGGCCGACTCCACCCGTACCGACGAGGACGGGCGGACGAAGTCCGAGCAGGAGACCGCGACCGAGCTCCGGAACATCCTGAACAAGGCGTACCAGGAGAACGAGGGCGTCATCGTGTCCACGTTCTCGTCGCACATCGCCCGCGTCAACAACATCCTGGACGCGAATGCAGGACGGCGGAGAGTGGCACTGGTCGGCCGCTCCTTGAAGGAGTACACCCAGTCCGCGGACGAGCTCGGCCTCATCGACCTGAACCGGGTGGACGAGGTCGTCAGCTACCGCGACGAGGTGCAGGACTTCCTCCAGGAGGCGTCGAACAACAAGGAGGACTGGCTCATCATCTGTACCGGTCACCAGGGCGAACCCAACGCCGTGCTGACACGCATCGCCGAAGGCGAGTACAAGTACGATATCGGTGAGGGGGACAGGGTCGTGTTCTCGAGTACGACCATCCCTGTCCCGGTGAACGAGGCGAACCGGTACAAGGTGGAGAAGACGATGCGGGAGAGCGGTGCCCGCGTCGAGGTGGACGTGCACTCGCACGGCCACGGCATGCGGGAGGACCAGCGCGACATGATCCGGATGCTCGACCCGGACCACGTCATCCCCGCCCACGGCACAACTGAGAAGCTTGCCGCGTGTGCCTCGCTGGCGATGGAGGAAGGGTACGTGCTGGAAGAGGACGTGCACATCTCCCAGAACGGGCACACCATCGAGCTGGAATAGATTAAAACCTGTTCCCCCGTACAGAAGCCCATGGACCTCGAGGAACTGCTGCAGAAGTACGCGGCGCGGAACGCGCTTGACCACGGCGAGGCACAGGTCGACGCGGTCGTCGGCAAGGTGTTCGCGGAAGAACCCGAACTGAAGGAGCGGGCGGGCGAGGTCGTTTCTACCGCCGAAGACGTGATCCCTCAGGTCAACACCAAGTCCGAGGAGGAGCTGGAGGATATCGTTGGAGGCCACGAGTACGTCTCCGACGAGGAGGACGACAGCCTTCCTGACCTCCCGGACGCGGAGGACGGCGAGGTCGTGATGCGGATGGCGCCGTTCCCCTCGGGCATGCTCCACATCGGCAACGCCCGCATGGCAGTACTGAACGACGAGTACGTGAAACGGTACGACGGGGAACTACTGCTTGTCATCGACGACACCGCGGGCAGCGCGGAGAAGAAGCCGATCCCCTCGGCGTACGACGCGATCCCTGAAGATCTGGAGTGGCTGGGCGTCGAGTTCGACGATATCATCTACAAGAGCGACCGGCTGGACACGTTCTACGACTACGCGGAAACGTTTCTCGAGGAGGGCTGGGCGTACGTGTGCGAGTGCGACGCTGAAACACTGCGGGAGAACAGGGAGGACGGTGTCGCCTGCGACCACCGCGACCAGACGCCTGACGAAAACCTGGAGAAGTGGCAAGGGATGCTGGACGGCGACTACGCGGAGGGCGAGGCCGCTGTCCGGCTGAAGACGGATATGCAGGCCGACGACCCAGCATTCCGGGACCGCGTCCTGTTACGGATCGCGGAGCTCGACCATCCCCGTGTCGGCGACGACTACCATGTCTGGCCGATGCTGGAGTTCTCCTGGGCGATCGACGACCACGAGCTCGGCGTCACACATATCCTCCGTGGAAAGGACCTGGTGATGGAGGACCGGATGGAACGGTACATGTGGGACCTGCTCGGCTGGGAGGAGCCGGAGATCCTGCACCACGGCCTCCTCGGCATCGAGGGCATCCAATTATCGACGTCGACGTCGCGGCAGAGGATCGACGCGGGCGAGTACGATGGCTGGACGGACCCGCGGACGTGGTCGCTGCGCGCCCTCAGGAAACGCGGGTTCGAGCCTGGGGCGATCCGGAACTTCGTGCTCGAGTTCGGTATGTCAGAGAACGACGTAAGCGTCCCCGTTGACACCCTGTACACGGAGAACCGGAAGCTGGTGGACGACGACGCGGACCGGTACTTCTTCGTTGAAGACCCTGTCGAGCTCACAATCACCGGTGTCCCGGACGACCTCGAGGCTGACATCCCGTACCACCCGGAGCACGACCGCGGCACCAGGACAGTCCCTGTCGCCGTCGAGGACGGCACCGCAACGGTATACATCGACCGCGAGGACCTGGAGGACGGGTTCCTGCGGCTGAAGGACCTGTGCAACGTCGAAATCAAGGGGGAGGAGGCAACGTTCCACTCCGTCGACCATACCGAGGCGGTGGAGCGGGAGGCGCCCATCGTGCAGTGGGTGCCGGAGGACGGGACGGAGTGCAGGGTGACGATGCCGGACGGCGACATCGTTGACGGTCTCTGCGAGCCGGCGACGCCGGCAGAACTCGTCCAGTTCGTCCGGTTCGGGTTTGTCAACGTCCTGTCGGCGGACGACACCGTTGAGGCATACTACGCCCACCCGTAGCACGGCTGCAAGATATAAAAGGCGCCGCGGGAATCCCGTAAGGTATGGGTATGCTGGACGATATTTTAGGCGGAGATGATGATCGCGGCCGGGAGGATATGCAGGAGAATATCGACAAGATCCGGGAGAAAGTCCAGGGCGGCCGTGAACGCCCGGAACCCGTCGGCCGGAACCAGCCCCCTGAACCGCCGGTCACGCCAGACCAGCTACGAGATGACAGGGGGGGCGGGAGACAGCAGCGGCAAGAGGAGGATCCCCGGGATCAGACACGGGACCGGCCGGGGACACCGCCGGAGGAACTGCCCCCTGCCGAGCCGGCCGCGGCAGAGCAGGACCGTGGGACGGTGGAGGAGCGGGACGAAGAACCGTCCGACGGGCCGACACACGATGACGTTCCCGAGCCACCGGAGGTCCGGGATATAGATGTTCCGGACATCGAGAAAGGGCCGCTGTTCATCACCGTAGACAAGTTCCGTGACGCGCTGGACGCCATCTCCGACCTGCGCCGGGTCGCGGCCGATATGGAGAACTACATCGGGTCGATGGAGGGGACGCTGCAGGAGGACCGGGAGACCGAGGAGGGTGTCCGGCAGATCCTGGACGAGGCGGAAACCGACACCGAGGAGCTGAAGGACATCGTCAGCCCCTGAACCAACTGTTTCTCTGCCAGCCGGGCTGGCATGCTTTATAAATTTAATACCGCCAGTCCTGCGTCAGCCGATGACACGGTTCGAGGTGTACCACACATGAGCTACGTTGAATTCGATGTCCCGGAGTCACTGGCCGAATCCACATACAACGCAGTGGAAAAGGCGAGAGATACCGGGGAGATACGGAAAGGAGCAAACGAGGTTACAAAAGCCGTTGAACGCGGCAACGCCGACCTGGTCGTTCTTGCAGAGGACGTTGACCCGCCGGAGATCGTGATGCATCTGCCGGCGCTCGCCCGGGAGAACAACATCCCGTACACGTACGTCCCGGAGAAGGAAGAGCTCGGCCTGGCAGCCGGTCTCAACGTGCAGACCAGTGCGGTCGCCGTGACCGATGCCGGGTCCGCAGACGGCGACGTTGACGATATCGCGTCGAAGACCGACGAACTGTGATACAGATGGCGGTGCCAGCAGAAGTCGTACAGGTCCTCGGTGAACAGGGGCACAGAGGTGTGAAAAAGGTGAGATGCAAGATTACCGAGGGCTCGGACGAGGGAAAGATCCTGGTCCGCGACGTGATGGGGCCTGTCCGCGAGGACGACGTCCTGATGCTGGAAGAGACCGAGATGGAGTGATCCCACATGCCTGAATGTACCTACTGCGGCGACGACCTGCCGAAGACCGCGGGCAAGCTGTTTGTCCGGTCCGACGGCACCCGGTTCCATTTCTGCTCCTCGAAATGCGAGAAGAACTGGGAGAAGGACCGTAACCTTGAGTACGCCGAGAACTGAACAGGTTTTTAAATAGTTCTCCGTTCTTCACCCTGTATGCCAACGAGACAGCCGATCGTCTCCGTTCTCGGCCACGTGGATGCGGGAAAGACCACCCTGCTGGATACTGTGAGAGGGAGTGTCGCAGCGGAGCAGGAGGCGGGCGGTATCACGCAGATGATCGACGCCACCGAGATCCCGCTGGCCACGATCGAAGAGATCTGCGGCCCGCTGCTGGACCAGCTCGACACCGATTTCGAAATCCCAGGACTGTTATTTATCGATACGCCCGGTCACGCCGCGTTCTCGGCGTTGCGGCGGCGCGGTGGCTCCCTGTCCGACATCGCGGTGCTTGTCATCGATGTCAACGACGGTATCCAGCCGCAGACACGGGAAGCGATCGATATCCTCGACGACTCCGGGACCCCGTTCGTCATCGCGTTGAACAAGATCGATACGCTGCCGGGGTGGGAGCAGCAGGACGAGTGTGTTATCAATAGTTACGCGGAGCAGCCGGACCGTGTACAGGACCGGCTCGACGAGGCTATCTACGACCTGATGGGGGAGTTCTCCGACCGCGGCATCACTGTCGACCGGTACGACCGTGTAGACGATTTCCAGCAGACCGTCGGCGTCGTCCCTGTATCGGCGGAGACCGGGGAAGGCGTCCCGGACCTGTTGATGACGCTGGCCGGCCTGTCGCAGCGGTTCCTCGCAGACCGGCTGGACGTTGAGGAGGGTGCTGGCAAGGGAACAGTACTGGAGGTGAACGAGGTCAAGGGGTTCGGGACGACTATCGACGTCATCGTCACGGACGGGACGATAACGGACGAGGACCAGCTCGTGGTCGGGACCGGGGACAGTACGGTGACGACGACGGTGAAGGCGTTACTGGAGCCGGAACCGCTGACAGAGATGCGGCGGAAACAGGAGTTCCAGCAGATCGACAGTGTCGCTGCCGCGGCAGGGGTCAAGGTTTCAGCCCCTGAGCTTGACCGGGTTGTGGCCGGGGCGCCTGTCCGGGCGGTACGGCCAGATACGGATCCATCGGATGCTGTCGAGGCGGTCGAACAGCAGCTGGCGTCGTTCCAGATCCAGACACAGGACGACGGCGTCGTGGTGCGGGCGGACTCGCTCGGCAGCCTTGAGGCGCTGACTGACACGCTCGCCGAGAGGGAGATCCCGGTGCGGAAGGCGGCCGTCGGGAAGGTGAAGAAGGAGGACGTGGTGGAGGCGGAGAACGCCGATGGGGAGTACCGCGCCGTCCTGGCATTCAGCACCGGTATCACGGACGCGGCAGACGAATACTGTGCGGGGACGGATATCCAGTACTTCGAGAGCGATGTCATCTACCAGCTTATCGAGGACTACGAGGAATGGGTGGAACAACTGCAGCAGCGGCGGCGTGAAGCCGTCCTGGACGAGATTACGCGGCCGGCGAAAATCCGGCTCCTGCCTGACCACGTGTTCCGCCAGTCCAACCCGGCTGTTGTCGGTGTGGAGATACGGGAGGGGGTGCTCAACACCGGTTCCCGGTTGATGGACGAGGACGGTGAGACGCTGGGCCGGGTGAAAGCGATACAGGACGAGGGGGAGAGCATCGGGCAGGCGGTGCGCGGCGACGAGGTCGCCGTGTCCATCACCGATGTGACGGTCGGCCGCCAGATAGAGGAGGGCCAGGAACTGTACACCGATATCCCCGCGAAGGATTACCAGATCATACAGGAGATGGAGGACGAGTTCTCCGACGGCGAGCTCAGGATCCTCGAGGAGATCGTTGAAACCAAGGACAGTATCGATCCGCGGTGGAAGCTTGTATGAACATCGCTATCCTCCTTATCGCGGGGATCATCATCGCGTCGATTTACGTGGCAGCCGTCCTGCAGCATGTGGGCGTGGTGGCTGCGAGTGCAGAGATAACGTGGATCCTCGGCGGGGCGGTCCTCCTTGCAGCGGCGGGGAGTGTCGTCCGGGTCCTGTTCTAGTCGAGGACGTTGTTCAGCTCTCCCTTCACACCGGGGTCGATGATGACGACGAGAGAGTCCCCGTCCTGTAGTCGCAGCCTGTCACGCGGCCGTAACACGTCCTCGTCCCGGAACACCGCAGAGAATTCGACACCGTCTGCAGGGAACCCGTCGAGGTCGCGGACCTCGTCGACGCGGAGGTCCTCCAGCTGTGAACCGTCCTCGATGAGGATCTCCAGGATCTCCTTGCCGGGACCGATGTTCGCAATCTTCACAATCGCTGGATGTTCTATCGCGGAGATGAACTCGCCGTAGACGATGTCTGTGTATTCGATGGTTTCAACGTCCAGGATATCGTAGACGTCATGGTAGTCCGGGTTCTCAAGGCGTGTGACAACCTGGGGGACGCCGTACTTCTTCCCGAGCATGGAGATGACCATGTTCCGGTTGTCGTCCTCCAGCGTCGTCACCAGTACGTCCGCCTTGGAGATGCCAGCGTCCTCGAGGATTGAGAGCTTGGTGGGGTCTCCGTTGACAACCGTGGCCGCCGAGTCAGAATATGTGCGTTCGGCAGCCTCTTTGTCCTCTTCGACAACGACCAGATCGTGGTTCGTTGCAAGATCCTGGATCAGCTTCCGGCTGATCGTGTTGACCCCGACGAGGATGACGTACATTCCCGGTACCGAATGGGCTGTAGCCGCCTTTATATGTGACGCCGACCGATCAGTAAGACTCGGACACCGTCACACGCGGACACTTCTGGGTGGCGGCCCGCATCTCGTCGGCTTCCGTCCCACCGGTATCGACTGCTGCATCGCTGATCTGGCCCGAACTCAGGTTGGAGATGTACTCCGTCCCGAGGACGGTGCCGCCGGACAGTGCGGTGACGCTGATGTTGTTGAAATCAACGCGGCCGCTGTTCTCGATGCTGACGTTCACCCAGTTGGTGTCCGTCTCACTGGAGAAGACACTGATCTGTCCGAAGCTACAGTCGATCTGCTCGGAGGACTGGTTGCCGAGCTGTGAGGTCTGTTCCTGTGTGAATGTGGTCACCCATGCGGTGAGGATCGCTGCCACTGCCATGGTGAACGCGATCAGCAGCACCGCCGCGATAAGCGGTGACACTCCACGGCGACCTGTCTTCTGGCTTGTCATCATGTTCATTGTTATCTAGTCCGCCTGACACCGTTCAGAGATCGTATAGCTTCCCTGGTTCGTGAATTCGAACTCGACACGGTAGTCGTTCCCGGCATCCATATCGCTACTGTCGAAGCTTTCAGTGCTGTCCCATTCGTCACCGGGAGCGAGGTCGGATGCCGACGTGTCAAGGGTATTGACCAGGCTGTCGTCGGCAACGCTGTACAGGTAGACAGTGATATCTCCCGCTTCTACCGTTGTCGACCCGGTATTATCCAGGAAGAAATCTATCTCGCCGTTACTTGCAGTACACTGGAGGTCGCGGACCGTTATCTCGGTATCAAGCTGTTGCTCGGCCTCTTCCTGCTGTCCTGAAATAATCCCCTGTGTCCAGATATAGGCCGCTCCTGCCGCCGCCACCGTCATCATCAGGAGGAGAACCATCGCAACGACAGGAGTGATTCCTTTCCGCATACCCGGTAACTTCACAAACTGGTTTATAAATTCTTCGTCAGCCCGCATCCTAAGCAAATTTCTGGACGAGACGGATGTTCAGGATGCTGAGCAGCGGCAGCATTTCTAGGCGGCCCGCGAGCATACCTACCATCAGCGAGACCTTGACCAGCGGCGGGAGTCCGGCCAGTTCGGCCTGGGGGATGAATGTCGGTCCCATGGTCCCCACGGACGAGGTCATCAGCTGTATCGACTCTGTAATCCCGTACTGGGTGAGGCCGACCGTCACCGCCCCCCCTGCAACGACAGCGACGAGCCACAGGAACAGGATGGCGGAGACCTGCCGTATCTCATCGTCTCCGAGGATGTTCCCCCCGACTGTGACCGGGTTGACCACCGTCCGCGGGATACCGAGCGACCGTATCTGCTGCGCTACAAGTTTTGCCATGATACCGATCCGCATCATCTTGAACCCGCCGGTCGTCGACCCGAGTGAGCCGCCGATGAACATCATCACGAGGAACAGGAACCGTGACACGTCCGGGAACGACCGTACCGGTTCGAGCTCGAATCCTGTCGAGCTTATCACCGAGGGCACGTGGAAGCCAGCTGTCCCTATCGCCTCAGGCACCGCCTGGCCGGTGGACAGGATCAGATCTGCGGCAACGAAGAGGAATGCCAGCACCGTTATCGACAGGTACAGACGGAACTCGAAGTCGTTCACCATGCGGCGGATGTTCCCGCGCATAACGCTGTAGATAAGGAGGAAGTTGGTGCCGCCGAGGAACATGAACAGGGTGATGGTCGCCTTCGCCCCAGGGTTCATCAATGCACCGAGGTCGGGGACGGACGCGAACCCGCCGGTCGGGAGGGTCGACATCGAGTGGGTGACCGCCTCGAACGACGGGAACCCGAAGTGCACCAGTAAAACGATTTCGACGGCGGTGAGGACGATGTATACGTACCACAGTGATTTGATCGAGTTGAACAGGGAGGCGCGGACGCTGGCGCCTGCGATCTTGTTCGACTCTGTATCCACCAGTTTCCGGGCGACACCGCCAGACTCCACCAGGACCGCGACGAAGAATGTGAGGATGCCGAGCCCGCCGACCCACTGCATGAACGACCGCCAGAACAGGAGCGACCTGGGGAGTTCACCTGTGGACAGCATCGACATGCCCGTCGTTGTCATCCCGGACATCGCCTCGAAGTAGGCGTTCATGAACGAGATGTCGGCGAGCGTGGCGAGCGGGATGGCGGCCAGTCCGACAGCGAGCAGCCAGGACGCTGTCGCCGTGGCCATCGCCTCCACCGGCTCCGGCCGCGCCTCGTTCCCGGTGCGGGACAGCGCCCAGCCGAACGTGATCGCAGTGAACGACGCGATCAGGAATGGTTCGAGCTGGACGAAGCTCTCACCGTAATACTTTCCGACCACGACCGGGGCCAGTAACAGCGCCGAGAAAATCCGGAGGAATACGCCGGTGTAATAGTTAACCACCGTCCACCGCATCCTATTCCTCCTCCTGTTCGATGACCTCGGTCGCGAGCTTCCAGTTCGGCACGTAGAATACGGTGCCACCGTCCTCGAGCTTGGTGTACATCGGGCGGATCCCCGCTACCTCGCCCGTATATTCTCCGACACTGATCCGGTCGCCTGCACCGAATACGCGTGACAGCTGGAAGTATACTGAGACTGCGATATTGCGGACGAGGTCACGTGTCCCGATCACCAGTGCAGCGATGACGCCGAGCGCAAGCATCACCACCAATACGTTCAATATGAGGAGGTCTATCCCGGCCACGCCGAGGGCGACGAGGAACGTCACCAGGAGGCCGAGATATTTCACCGCCTTCCCGGCGATGACGTACACCGGGATTTCCGCACCGGATTCGTCAACCAGTCCTGTAAACCTGCTCACCCGGAACAGGTGCACCGTCAGCTCCTCCAGCTGCGACGCGATCACCGCTCCCAGGAGCATCACCGCGGCGGCCAGGACGATGCGCGTCCCCCAGTTCACCAGGATAGTAGAGTATTCCGCGGCGAACTGGAACCCGAACACGTACAGCACCGACAGGACCGCCAGGATGTAGATGAGCCATTTGACCATGACCGCGATAAAATCTGACATCGTTCCGCGGAACCCGAGCTGCCTGACCATGGGCTGGATATCCGCCTTGACCGCAAGGTCGTCCAGCGCCGTCATTTTGAGCAGGGTACGGACCATCTCCGCGATGATCCGGCCGCCGACGAACCCGAGGATGAGGAGGACGAGGACGGCGAACAGTCTGGGGCGGGCCGCAGTCTCCGCCTGCAAGAATGCCAGGATCTGCTGCCATGCCTGTTCCAGCACCTGTCCCAGTACCGCCATACGTCTCCGTCCGGCCGCCCGGCTTAAATAATTACGTTCACCGCGGCGAACACGATTTAAAAGGTTGGTGCGGTAAGGGAGGACTGCTCGGAACCCGCTACGCGGTGACTGAGCAGGTGAATACAACATGGACGCGGTTATCGGAACGACGGACGGCGAAAGTTTTCAGATCGAACTCACGGACCAACAGGCACAGCGCCTGACAGGGCGTAGCATCGGCGACGAGGTGGAAGGATCGCTGGTCGGCCTTGACGGGTACACGCTCCGGATCACGGGCGGCAGCGATACGGAAGGCTTCCCGATGCGCCCCGGTGTCGACGGGACAGGCCGGAAACGGCTGCTCCTGGACGGCGGGACAGGCGCCCGCGACCTTGACGACGGGGAGCGGACACGGATATCTGTCCGCGGCAACACGGTCTCCCAGCAGATCGCGCAGGTCAACCTGTCGGTGGTCGAGGAGGGGAGCGAGGACGTCGCGACACTGCTCGGTGAAGGACCGGACGGGGAAGACGCGGACGACGCTGGAAGCGAAGACGATGCCGAGACAGACGAAGATTCCAGCGAGGACGACGATAAACCTGAGGACGACGCGGAGGACGAGGCGTAGGTGGTCACGGTGGGGGACGTCCCTGTACCGGAGGCAAACATCGGGCTCGTCGGCCACGTCGACCACGGGAAGACCACGCTGACCGACGCGCTCAGTGGTGAGTGGACGGATACGCATTCTGAGGAACTGCGGCGGGGGATCACGATCCGGCTCGGGTATGCGGACGTGACCGTCCGGTACTGCAGCGACTGCGACCGGTACACGGTCGAGGAGGAGTGCAGCGAGTGCGGGGAGGATGCTGAGGTGGTGCGGAGCGTGTCGCTGGTGGACGCCCCGGGGCACGAGACACTGATGGCGAACGTGCTGTCCGGCGCCGCTATCATGGACGGCGCCCTCCTGCTGGTTGCGGCGGACGAGGAGGTGCCACAGCCGCAGACACGGGAACACCTTGCGGCCATGGAACGGGTCGGTATCGAGAACATCGTCGTGGTGCAGAACAAGATCGACCTGGTGGACGAGGAAGCGGCACGGGAAAATTATGAGCAGATCAAAGCGTTCACCGAGGGCACCGTCGCGGAGGACGCACCTATCGTCCCGATATCGGCACAGCACCGGACCAATATCGACGTGCTGCTCGACGCGGTGGAGGAGCATATCCCGACGCCGGAGCGGGACGCGGACGCGGCACCGAAGATGCTCGTCGCCCGTTCCTTCGACATCAACAAGCCCGGCACCGAGCCGGCGGCCCTGCAGGGCGGCGTGGTCGGCGGCAGCCTGCAGCGCGGCGAGATCGAGGTCGGCGACGAGATCGCGCTGAAACCTGGATATGAACGTGACGGGAGCTGGGAGCCAGTCGAGACGGAGGCACGGAGCATCATCCACGGCCAGAACCAGGTGGAAAAAGGCCGGCCCGGCGGGTTGCTCGGCGTTGAAACAGGGCTCGACCCATCGCTGACAAAGTCCGATAACCTGGCAGGCAATATCCTGGGGCGGAAAGGCGAACTCCCACCGGTCCGTGAGGAGCTGGAGATCGAGGTCGACCTGATGGACGCGGTAGTGGGGAGCGAGGAGGAACAGACAGTGGACCCGATAGCGGAGAGCGAGCCGCTCCTGTTGAACGTCGGCACAGGGAAGAGTTCTGGAGCGGTCACCGAGGCAGGGTCCACCATCACCGTCCAGCTGAAACGGCCGGTATGCGCCGAAGAAGGCGATACTGTGGCGGTTTCCCGACGTATGGGGTCGCGGTGGCGGCTGATCGGCGCCGGCACCATCGTGTAACACCTGAAAACAGGTTAAAACCGCCTTATATTCCTTCTATACCGGTATTCCCGCCGTCAGAGATTCATTACTTATTTAAATCCCTTACCTGATTGGGTTGTAGACCATCATGGTAGTGGTTTCTCAGCTCGAGAGCGCCGCTCTCGCGCTTATTCAGCAGAATATCGGGGTGAAGATAGCGGTCACAGCACTGATACTGGGCGGCGGGATCGTCCTCGCCCGGCTGGCCGGTCAGCTCGTCCGGTACCTTGTTGAAGCCGCTGCACAGCGTGGCACCCCTGTCGAACGGGTCCGGCGACGCGGCCGGTCGCCTGACAGAGTGGTCGAATACGCGGTCGTCGTGCTGACGCTGGTCACCGCCACGATATATATCAATGCGTCCGCCGTCGGACAGCTCAGCCGCCGCATCGTGGGGTACGCGCCGCGCGTCATCACAGCCGCACTCCTGTTCATCCTCGGTATAATCCTTGTCAAAGGCGTTATAGCGTTGATCCGCGGGTTCATAGAGAACCTGAACGTGAAGCGGCAGGCCCGGACGGTCGGGGTGTCACCGAAGGTACTGGACGGGTTCCTGACCGGTATCAAACTGTTCCTCTACTTTGTGGTGCTGGAGATCGCCATCATCCAGCTCGGCGTGTCAACCCACATCATCGACACAACGGTCACGGCCGCGTCCTACGGTATCGTCCTGCTCCTTGTACTGCTCGGGTTCTTCGGGTTCAAGGACCTGATCCAGAACTACGCCGCAGGCATCTATCTCCGCGGCTCTGACGTGTTGAAACCGGGGAAACGTATCAAGCTGGACGATGAGACCGGCGAAATCAGGGAGACCTCGACGTTCAGCACCACGATAAACACGGATTCCGGGTATTTCCTCCTGTCCCCGAACAAGAACCTGATGGACCGTGAAATCCTGTTCAAACGGGTGGCCGCCGATGTCGATACGCTGGCAGAGATCACGGAATATTTCGTCTCCGAACAGTCGGAATACCGGGGTGCAGCGGCGGGGGAGATGGCGCTCACGATGTTCGGGTTCGACGCGACACAGGGCGATATCAGCGAGGAACTGGACGACACCCATCCGACGCCGGACGAACTCGGCACCGTCCTGGAGTCAATGGCCGGCGGTGAACTCCGGTACGGGTTTGTGGAAGGTGGAAAGATCACCGAACTGGGGACAGAGGCGAAGGTGTGGCTGGATAACGAGGCACTGCTCATCCCCTACCTGGACAAGGAGGTGCTGTTCCCCGGGTCGGAGACGGAGCGGTACGTCCTCGTGGTCGCTGTCGAGGGAGACGAACTACTGGTCGTGGACCCCGAAACAAACGGGGCCGGCGGCGTGTACTACGTGGAAGCGTCGGAGATGCAGAACGCGATCACTGCCACCGACGGCGGCGGATATATCGTGCTGGCGCCGCGGGGCACCACGAGTTTCTGGCGTATCAAGAACGAACTGGTATATGCCAACCTGTCACTGTACAGGCAGTTGAGCAAGAACCTGGAGGTACAGCTGAGCAAGATCCTGCGGCAGGGAGACGTCCTCAAACAGGTGGTCCCGAACGTCGTCGAGGATTTCATGGAGGGGTGGCGGGCGGAGGAAACAGGGGACGCGGTCACGACGATGTGGCAGCCGAACGGGAACGGCACGGGGGAAGAGGATGAACCTTCTGACGATAACTGACGACGACACGCTCGTCGACCGGTTGCAGGAACATATCGATACGGTCGACCAGGCGTCCGTCGCCGACACACGGATCGTTGCGGGAGAGGAGACAGAGGTCCTCGTCGACGGGGAGCCGGTAGATTCCTACGACGCGCTGTACCTGGCGCCGAACACACGGATCGCGATCTTCTCCCGCGTCCTCCTGGAGACACTGATCGACCGCGATATCACGACGAACATCGGTCCGACAGCGTTCTTCATCCTCGCGAAGAAGAGCTATCTCTACCACGTCCTGTCGGAGCGTGACGTTCCGATCCCACCGACCGCGACCGTGTCAACAGAGAACGGTGTGTCAGGGCTAGAGGAAGACCTGTCCTACCCGTTGATCGGGAAGAAGTTCGAGGGGTTCGAGCGGCGGGATATGAGCCTCCTGGAATCCGAGGACGAGCTGTCATCGTTCGCGGAACACCTTGATCACGGCGACCACTTCCTCGTGCTCCAGGAGAAGGTCGAGGGGGATGTGTACGACTGCCTCTACATCGACGGCACCGTCGTCTCGCTCAGCCTGGAAGGAGAGGGGTGGCGGAAACGGAGCGGCGACGCGAGCGAGTCCTACCACTCCATCTCCTCGGAGCTGGAGGAGGTAGTGGTCGAGGCCGCCACCTCGATCGGCGCCGATATCTGCCGGGTCCGCCTGGTCGGGGACACCGTGGTGGACGCGGCGCTCGACCCGGACCTGGAACGGTTCCACGAGGTCAGCGGTAAAAACGTGTACGGAAACGTGGCCGAGATGCTGGAGGACTGACCTATGGATCTCTGCATCCTGTACGGCGAGACGTCTACCCAGCACGACCTGTTTATCGAGGCCGCTGAACAGTATTTCGACACGGTCACGGCCGTCCCCGTCACCGGTACCCGGATGGTGGACACCGAGGACGGGGCCACGATAAAATACGGGAATACTGACCTGTCGGAGTTCGACGCCGCGTTCATCCGTGTATTCGGGAGCGATATGCTGTTCAGCGAGGAAATCCCGGAGATCCTTATCGACAACGGCGTGTACACGCAGGTGGATCCCGACTCGCTGACCATCGCGTCCAACAAGTTCTACGCGATGAAAGTACTGGCAGACGGCGGCGTCAGTGTTCCACGGTCAGCGTATGTGCTGTCGACCGAGGAGACGAAGCGGGGCGCAGAAGACTTCGGATACCCTGTCGTCATCAAACTCATCTCCGGGTACGGCGGTGAAGGCGTGATGCGGGCATCGACAGCGTCTGATCTCGGCCCGTTCGTGGACACGCTGACCCTGTTCGAGCAGGATGTATGCCTGCAGGAGTTCGTCGACCATCCGGGTGAGGACATCCGGGTGATCGTGGTAGGGGACAAGACCTATTCATACAAGCGGGTGGCGACCGGGGAGGAGGAGTGGCGGTCAAACGTGTCGCAGGGGGCGAACCGTCAGGAGTATGACGCGCCCGAGGAGGTGCGGGAGGCCGCGGTAACAGCAGCGCACCTGGCCGGTTTCGATATCTGCGGGGTCGACATGATCCAGACAGAGGAGGACGCGTATGTGATCGAGCTTAACATGTCGCCCGGCGTCCCTGCGGAGACGCAGGAGGCGGTCGGCGCCGATCTCCCGGCGGTCATGATGGAGTACGTGCACGCGCAAGCAACCCGTCGAGCGTCCGAGAGAGGGCTCTGACAAGGTCTGCCACCATCCCTGTATCTTCCGGGACCGCGATGTGGCCGAGTTTCGTACCCTCGTTCACCCAGTCCTTCTGGTGCACCGACTCCACCAGGCCGTCGACAGGGCTTACCACCTCGTGCACACCGGAATCGTTCTCGATCTGGCCGATGACATCGCCGCGGGAGACGGTCTCGCCGGGCGGCGCGGCCTTCCTATATTCGCCGGCGGTCGGTGCAGATATCTTCACCAGCTCCTGGTACACCTGCTGCTCACCGGTCGTCCGGTCGCCGTCGATGACGCCGGCAGTGATCAGCAGGTTCTGTATCACGTCGACGTATTCGTCGAGTTCTGTCGGCGTATACATCCCACCGCCGATCTCGACCGTGACCGCTGGGACGCCGTGCCGCGGTGCGACCCCGGACAGCACGCCCCTCCCGATCGTGTCGGTGGAGGTTCGGAGGATGTACGGGACGCCGGCGTTCCGCACAAGGTTCTCCTGCTCGCTGCGGACCTCCGCGTCCACGTGCCGGTCTGCTTTTTCGCGGATCTGGTCCACCTTGTAGCCTGGCGCGGTCGCAGTATGCAGGTCCAGACAGTAGTCCGCAGAGACGACCAGGTCGAGGATGTGATAGGCGAGGCGTTCCGTGATGTTCCCACCAGGTTCTTCGTCGAGGTCGACGTTGCTGAAGCACCGGTTCAGGTTGCGTTCCTCGTCCTCGTATATCTCCACTTCCGGGACCGGCGTCTCCCGGGTTCCCTTCGCGACCGCGAACATGTTCGCTTCGGGGATGAACGAGACCGTTCCGTCCACGTCTTCAGGGTCGAGCTCGCGGTACACCCGTTTTGCGGCATCGATCGCAAGGAGTTCGTCGCCGTGAGAACCGGAGACACAGACGACGTGTGGGCCATCGCCTGCACCCTCCACGACGTATTCCTCCAGGACGTGGTGTTCTGTCCGTTGATCGTCCCTGTCCCAGATCTTGAACGAGACAAGGCGTCGCTTCTCCTTTCCAGCCATATCCACCACTGCCCCGGGATTATGTCCCGGCACGTCCCTCCAGGTAGTCGACGATACGGCCGGGCACATCGACATCGGGGTGTGCCTCGGCGAACCCTTCGAACTGTGGACAGCGGTTACATTCGATCTCGTACAGGGTGCCGTCGGCCGCCTCCACGATGTCGACGCCGGCGACCTCTATCTCCATCAGGTCAGCGATCGCGACCGCGGCCCGTTCGACCGCAGGCGCGTCGACCGCCGCGAACTCCGCCCCCTGCGCATAGTTCCGGGTCTCGGCTCCTTCCTCGGCCTTTTTTACAGCGGTGCCGAGCGGTTCGTCGCCGACCACAAGGACGCGGTATTCGTCCTCGATCTCGATATATTCCTGCAGCAACACAGGGAATTCGGCCTCGTCGAGTGCGGCTTCGAGTTCTTCCCGTTCGTCGATCCGTGTCACGCCCTCTCCTTCACGGCCGCTCACAGGTTTGACGATCAAGGGATAGCTGATGGCGCCGGCGATCGGACCCGCCTCTCCTTCCTCCCGGACCACTGCCGTCGCCGGGATCTCCACGTCGTCCACTGTTGCGCCGACGAAGCTGAGCAGGCTGTAGAACTTTGACAGCGGGTTGAAGAACACCGCTTTCTTCTCCACTGTCGGGATGCCGAGCGTGTCGACTGCGGCGACGAGGTCGCGGCTGGCCTCCACGTCGAACCGGGTGCGGCGCATGTACAGGAGGTCGAGGTCGTTCAGGCTCTGCCCCCGGTACCGCACCGTCAGTTCTCCGCCGGTCAGGAGATAGGAGACATCGGCGGGGTCGATGAACACTGCGTCATGCCCCCGGTCCTCGAGTTCCGCCACGATCCCTTCCTCTTCATATTGCCGGTCCGTCCCTGCCACACCGATACGCATCGTCACACGTACACGTGGCGACCGACCATTTATGTAAACTCCGGCCTGACAGGTAGTGTATGGCGCTGCCGCAGGATACTGTCGCAGACCTGGATGCGATGCTTGACCTGTACCACTACCTGCAGCCGGTGAATGCTGCGGAGGAGCGGGAGCAGTTCATGGCCGCTGTCGAAGACGGGAGGACGTACACGCCGTCGTACCGGTACCGGGACTTTGACCAGGACGAGGAGGTCGCAGGAGCGCTGGCGGAGCTGGAGGACAGTGCAGAGACCGTTCTCGAGGAGCGCCTTGTCGCGGGGCTGCGGTCCCGGCACCGCATGATAGCGGCGATCGGGACGGGAGAACTCACAGCAATGTCGGGGGAGCACTACGGGTCGCCATCCACTGACCTCGTCGCAGCGGCGCGGGACCAGTTCACCCCGCCAGACGATACAGGCACAGAATCTATCCAGAGCGAGGTGGTGACGGAAGCGTTCAACGCACTGTTCGACCGGCTCGGTGTCGACTACGCGGCGTCGATGGGCGACAATGAGATCATCCGGAACAGTCCGCACGAGTCCCGCATCCTCGTACCACAGGACAAGTCGTACACCGTTGACGGGGCGAAGCGGTTGCTGGTGCACGAGTCCACGCACGCCGTCCGCGCTGTGAACGGTCGCGCGACCGGCACGACCGCACTGATGTACGGCACCGCGGGATACGAGGCCGCGGAGGAGGGACTGGCAACGTTCAACGAGGCGGCGATGGACGTACTGCACGTTTCCCTGCCCAAGATCACTGCGCGGGTGCTCGCCGTCGACCGTATCGGCGACGGGTTCCACGACCTGTACCAGGCGATGCGGGACCTCGGGCTGGACGGGCGTGCAGCGTACATCCGGACGTACCGTGTGAAACGGGGGATACCGGATACGGCGCAGCCAGGCGGGTTCGTCAAGGACCACATCTATTTCCAGGGCTACCGGCGGATCGCCGAGAACCCCGCGGTGGCGGATGCGCTGTACACGGGGAAGATCGGGTTCGACGATGTTGACAGTGTTTCCTCCGGGACAGCTATCAGCCGAGAGAACCACATAACCGCCTGTGAGACCGTGAACCAGGACTACCTGGGATAGCAGATACCGTAGCTATTTAAACCGAGGATTCGTCTGGATTAGGTATGCGGTCTGCGACCGGCGTCCTCGGGCTTGCCGTGGCAGTCCTTCTCATCGCGCTCACCGCTGCAGCTGCGCAGGACGCGCGACAGATCACTGTCGGCGGGCAGGACACGCTCACCGCGTCAGTGTCGAACCCGTTACAGGTCGCGGATGTGGTGTCCGTGGAGTTCAACGGGCCGGCAGTCTCGACAGGGATCGTGGATGTCAATCTCCCTGGCGACGCCGACGGGGTGCACTGCTCGGAGGAGACGGATATCTGTCAGGTGATCCTCGACCCCGGCGAGGAACGTGACCTCGAGTTCAATATCGAAGGGGTGGAGGCAGGAAGCTCCCAGTTCATGGTCAGTGTCTCCTCGGATACAACAGGGAAACGGTCTGAGGCAACGATGATTGTACGCGTCCGCGGCAATACCGGGGGATCGGTACTGGCATTTCTCCGGCGGTTACTCGGTATGGGTTAAAGAATTCGGGTCGTTCCCACTCCTATGACGAAGGCGTTGCTGGACGCGAACTTTCTTGTGCTGCCCTTCCAGCACAGCGTGGACATATTCGGAGAGCTGGAGCGGCTGCTCGGGGACGTGGACGTGTACACGCTGAACCGGACGTACAACGAGGCACGGGACCTGGAGGACGGGAAATACCGGCAACGGGTTGAACGGCTCGTCGAGGAGACAGATATCACGGTCATCTCCCACGAGTCCGACTCCCCTGTTGACGCAGTGCTCGTAGAGCTGGCCGGCGAGTACGTCGTGTGCACGAACGACCGCGAGGTGCGGCAGCACCTCTCAGAGCGGAACCTCCCCTATGTGTATCTCCGGCAGCGCAGCTACCTCGAAGGGGAAAATCTCGACGCGTCACTACCTTTTTAAAAGTACGAGCGGAGACGGGAACACAGGTTTCAGCGGCTGCAACTGGTGAATAAGGTGTATAGCGGATGAACGATGACTGGCATGATCTCCCGACAGGGCCTGACGTCCCTGAGGTCGTCTGGGCGCTGATCGAGATCCCGAAGGGAAGCAGGAACAAGTACGAGTATTCCAAGGAGCTGTCGCGGTATGCACTGGACCGGGTGCTGCACTCGCCGATGCACTACCCGGGCGAGTACGGGTTTATCCCGCAGACACTATACGACGACGGCGACCCGATGGACATCATCGTCCTGATGAACGAGGAGACGTTCCCCGGCTGCGCGATCGAGGCGCGTCCGGTCGCGCTGATGCGGATGATGGACGACGGGGAGAAGGACGACAAGATCCTGGCGGTGCCGGCTGAAGACCCTGCCTTTGACGATATCCAGGGCAAGGAGGACGTGTCGCAGCAGGTGCGGGACGAGATCGCGCACTTCTTCGCGACGTATAAGGACCTGGAGGAAGAGAAACAAGTGTCGGTCAACGGGTGGGACGGACGCGACGACGCGATAAACGCGGTCGAACACTCAGTCGACCTGTACCAGCGGAGGTCTGCATAATGTTTTACCAAGTAACGTTCCGGGACCGGGTGAAAGTCCCACCACAGCTGCTCGGCGCCGATGTCGAGGAGTCGGTGCGGGAAAGCCTCAGGAAACAGTACGACGGGAAACTGGACGAGGATATCGGGTCGATCGTCGCCCTCCTCTCCATCGAGGACATCGGGGAAGGCGATATCGCCCCCGAGGAGGCAGGCGCGTACTACCCGGTGACGTGCGACGCGTTGACCTACCTGCCGGAGCTGCACGAGGTCGTGCTCGGCGAGGTCTCCGAGATAACGGAGTTCGGTGCGTTCGTCTCGCTCGGCCCGGTCGAGGCACTCTGCCACGTCTCCCAGATCATGGACGACTACGTATCATATAACGAAGAGCAGAACCAGCTGTCCGGCGAGGACGGTGACCGTGTCCTGTCGGAAGGCGATGTTGTCAAGGCCCGGATCACCGCCGTGAGCCTGGGCGATGAGGACAACCACAAGATCAACCTGACGATGCGGCAGCCCGGCCTCGGCAAACTGGAATGGATCGAGGAAGATGTGGAAGAAGCAGAAGCAGCAGACGAGGAAGAGAACGGAGGTGGAAACTGATGGCTGATAGAGCCTGCACAAACTGCAAACGGATCGTCGACAGCGGCAGCGAATGCGACATCTGCAAGAACGATGAACTGACGTCGAACTGGCGCGGACTCGTCGTTATCTACGACCCGGAAGACTCCGACATCGCGGAGGAGATCGGGGTGTCGACGCCGGGCCGGTACGCGGTACAGGTGAACGTGTGATGGAACTAGAAGTGGTTGACCGGGAGGAGCAGGCACTGATGGACCGGGAAGAGATCACTGTCGAGATCTCCCATGTCGGCGAGGCGACGCCGAGCGCGGCAGCGGTCCGGGACAAGATCGCGGCCGAACTCGATCTCGACCCGAAGACCGTGGAGATCGCGAACATCCATTCCTCCACCGGCCTCTCCGTCTCGAGAGGGACGGTCCGCGTCCACGACGAGCCGATCTTCGAGGAACTGCCGGAGGACGGTGACGACGCAGAGGAAGACGGTGAAGAGGAGGCTGAAGAAACAGAGGAGGACGGAGACGAGGATAGTGAAGCAGAGGACGACGAAGCTGTAGAAGATGAGGGCGCTGACGAGGAGGAGTCAGACGACGACACTGGGGAAGAAGACGTAGAGGACGAGACAGAAGAGGACACGGAGGAAGAGGAGAGCGATGAAGATGGTGCAGACGAAGAGGAGGAGCCGGACGCGGACGACGAGAAGGACGGTGACTCATAAATGGGAAAGCATGAACCGGTGGCGGTGTACGAGAAGTACGACGAAGACGGGTCGACAACGCATCCGCAGTGCCCGCGGTGTGACTCGTTCCTTGCGGAGCACGAGAACCGGAAGACCTGTGGAAACTGCGGATTCTCCGAGATCGAGAAGTAACACCTTTAACCCTTCTACCGCAGGCTAGACTATGCGTTGCCTCGGGATCGAATCGACCGCGCACACGTTCGGCGTCGGCGTCGTAGAGGACGGCGAGATCGTGGCGAACGAAAAGGACATGTACGAACCCGTGGAGGGCGGCATCCATCCACGCGAGGCCGCCGAACACCACTACCGTGAATCACTGGACGTCTACCAGCAGGCGCTCTCCACCGCAGGACTCGACCCCGCGGATCTTGACTGTATCTCGTTCTCCCGTGGCCCGGGGATGCCGCAGTCGCTGGAGGTCGGCGCGGTCGCCGCCCGCACCCTCGCACTGAAGCATGACCTTCCCCTGTACGGGGTGAACCATGTCATCGGGCACGTCGAGGTGGGGCGGCACGCCACGGATGCGGACGACCCTGTCGTCCTGTTCGTGTCCGGCGGGAACTCGCAGGTGATCGCGTACGCGGGCGGCCGGTACCGTGTATTCGGTGAGACCCTGGACATCGCGGCCGGGAACGCGCTGGATAAACTGGCGCGCACGCTGGGCATCCCGCACCCCGGCGGCCCGGAGATCGAACGCCTGGCAGAGCAGGGGGAGGAACTCCACGACCTGTCGTACACCGTCAAGGGGATGGATTTCTCGTTCTCGGGCCTGTTGACAGAGGCGCAGCGGCTGTACGAGGAAGAGGGCGTGGCGGAGGAGGACCTGTGCTTCTCGTTCCAGGAGCACCTGTACGCGATGCTGGTGGAGGCGGCGGAGCGGGCGGTCGCCCACCTCGGAAAGGAGGAGGTACTGCTGACCGGGGGCGTCGCCGCCAATGCGCGGCTGCGGGAGATGGTGGAGCAGATGTGCGACCAGCGCGGCGCGGACGCGTTCCTCTGCCCGCTGGAATACGCGACGGACAACGGCGCGATGATCGCGTGGCAGGGTACGAACCGGGCGGAGCATGGGGAGCCGGACGATATCGATGGATCAGGGGTGGATGCTGACTGGCGGCCGGACGAGGTGGATGTGACGTGGCGGTGACCGTCGGAGACACACGGGACGGTATCAGACAGGCTGCGGCCACGGTCCGGGACGGTGGCACTGTCATCTACCCGACCGAGACGTGTTACGGGCTGGGCTGTGATGCCACGGACGGGGACGCGGTGAAACGAGTTTATGATATCAAGGAGCGGCCGCGGGAGAAAGGCCTGACATGTATCGTCAGCGATGTGGAGATGGCGGAACAGTACTGCCGCCTCAGTGACAGGGAGCGCGCGGTCGTGGACGCGTTCATGCCGGGCCCGGTCACCCTGGTCGCGGAGAAGACAGGAGCGCTACCGGACGTCCTCAATTCCGCGTTCGTGTTCCGCATCCCCGGCAGCGACACCGCACGACAGCTGGCGGACGCGGCCGGGGTGCCGGTGGTCGCGACCAGTGCCAACGTCAGCGGCGGCGAGTCACGGTACCGGGTCGACGACATCGCAGCGGACGTCCGGGACGCAGTCGATATGGTCGTGGATGCGGGAGCACTGGACCAACTGTCACCGAGCACTATCGTTGAACTCCGGGAGAACAATGTCGTCGTCCACCGGGAGGGCCCGGTCACGAGAGAGGAAATCGAGGACATCCTGGACCGCGGATCATGACAGTTCCTCCATACTCTCCTCCCGCAACTGTTCCCGGTACTCGTCGCTTTCAAGGCAGTTCCTGATATGGCTGATGATCCGCTGTGTCGCCAGGATATCTGAGTTGATGACGTACAGGCATTCCTCGGCGAAGTCGGCCGCCCGTTCCTGGTCCTCCGAGCGGAGGATGATATCGGCGTCGATGTCGAGCGACAGGAGGCGTTCGGAGACGGACGGGAACGGGATCGTCGATATGACGAGGTCCGCATCATCGGCCTGCGCGGTGTTCCACGCACTGTCCCCGTTAACATCTGCGAACACGTACTGGTATCCTTCGCCGCGCGCCTCGATAATCCTGTCAGGGTCGTTGTCGATGACAACGAACGGGACGCCCCGCTCCTCGAGGAATGCAGCCAGCTGCTTCCCCTGGACATGGAACCCGGCGATGATACAGTGATCCTCTATAGCAGGGTCGACATCGTGGTCGATGATATCGCCGATCGGGTCGATCAGCCCTTCCGCATCAAGGAACTCGTAAATCCTGTCCCCGTGGCGGCTCGTGTACGAGGAGGTGACCATCGTGACCGCCGCTGCAAGTACGATGCCGTGGAAGACGTCCGCCCCGATCGATCCGGCGAGGAATAACTGGATGGTGAGGATGAGTGCGAACTCGCTTGTCTGGTCAAGGTGGAGCGCTGTCAGGTAGGCGGTGCGGGAATCGTATCCGTGGTATTCGATACTCATCACGGTGACAGCGGGCTTGAGGAAGACGGTGGCGAAGAAGAGCGCCGCGGCGATAAGGAGACCGGTGATTGAGGGAAATGTCACGGCGGCGCCGAGGGAGACGAAGAAGATGGCCGCGAAGAAGTCCTTTAACGAGGTCATCGTTTCCAGCATCTCGATGTTGTACGGGAACTTTGACAGGGCGGCTCCGGCGGCGAACGATCCGACAACGATGGAAATCCCGGCCCGGTCCGCCGCCAGGATGAACGTGGAGAGGACCGTAAGTGCTGTCAGGAGCATGATCTCGCGGGAGTTCCCGATGACATGGGTGATATACGGGAGCGCCTGTCGGATGATACCGGCGGCGATGAAGATAGCCGCTATCCACCCGAGGGCAGGGACCGCCCGGCCGGGACCGGCGGTGAACAGTCCGATACCGATGAAGACGACGATCGCCAGCAAATCCTGGACGAGGTTGATCGCTTCAGACAGCCGGCCGTGGATATGTTCACTCCCCATATTCCGCGCCAGGATCTCGGTCGCGACCAGTGAGGAACTGAGTGATGCTGCCACGCCCAGCAGCACTGATTCAAGGAGGGTGAACCGCCACAGCCAGGCGATGAGGAACGCACCGGACCCGACCACCCCGACCTGGAGCAGGGTCGTGGAGAAGTGTCCCTGTACAAGCCGGTAGACCCTGTCAGCGTCCAGCCGCATCCCGAAGACGAACACGAGGAACGCTATCCCGAGGAACGCAAGGTTGAGCACCTGTGACTCGTCTACCACCGTGCTGAGTGCCACGCCGGCAGCGAGGTAGGCCGGGATGGCCGGGTGGCCGTACCGCTGGAATATGAGCAGTGCCGCGGACGCGGCGACAAACACCACTGTCAGCACTGGAAGCATTTCAGCCATGTTCTCCACCCTCCGCGAGGTCTTCCCGTGTTTCTCCAGCAGTCTTCTCAAACGCGTCAGGGTCGTCGAAGTACTGTTCGAGGTGGTCAAGGAACTGGTCGCCGGCGATCGCGTTCTTCCGGATGATATAGTCCGCGCCGAAGTCGTACAGTTCACCGGCCTCCTGCCGCGTGGTCGCCCGGACGAACGCTATCGACCCTGATGGCCGCTCCTCCAGTAGTTTTGTGTTCGCCTCGATCTCCTCCGAGAAGCTGATGATGATCCGGGCACGGTCGATGCCGGCTGAGTCGCGGATACCGCGGTGTTTCGCGTCGCCGAAGATGTATTCGCAGCTCAGATCTTTCGCGTCCTGCGTGTTGTGCGTGTTCCTGTCGATGAGAACGACATCGTCCACGTATTCCCTGAGGACTGGCACGACCCGGCGCGTGATATCGTTGTACCCGACGATGATCGCATGGTTGTCAATCTTGCTGATATCAGCGTCCGTCTTCTCCTCTGATTCGATACGGGCCAGAAACGGCTCAAGCCGCTGGTAGATCCTGCCGCTGTAGTTTATCAGGTACGATGACAGGCCCATGGTGATCAGGGCGACGATGCTGAGGAAGCCGAGGATCTCCTGCGATATGTAGCCGCTGACCAGTGCAGCACTGCCGAGCACGAGGGAGAACTCGCTTGTCTGTGTCATATTGATCGAGGCGATGAACGAGGTGTGCGGCGTGAACTGTTGCCAGTCGGTCAGGGCGAACATGATCAGGAACTTTCCTACCATCAGGACGGCCGCTGCGATGACAGCCTCCCGCCAGTACGCCGTGAACGCGCCGGGCTCCATGTTGAGGCCGAAGGTGACGAAGAACAGGGCGACGAACAACGTGGTCAGCGGTCGGACCCGTTCCCGGATCTCGCTGCGGTACGGGAGCTGTGCCAGGCCGAGGCCGGCGAGGAACGCCCCGACCTCGATGGACAGTCCGAGGTATTCGGCCGCGCTCACGAACAGGAAGAACCAGGCCAGGCCGTGGATGAGGAAGGTCTGGATATCCCGGAACACGATGTCGGAGAGGACGGGGAGGAGGTACCGGGATGATGCCATGGTCACCGCTGCGATGACGCCGACCAGGAACAGGATCTCGACGATACTCATAGCGAGCCGGCCGGTGCTTGCCGGGCCGGCCGCTATTATCGCCATCAGGATGATGACGACGATGTCCTGCACCAATAGTACCCCGATATCTATCTTTCCAGGTACCGTTGTATGGTCGCCGCGGTCTGTCAACAGTTTCACGATGACCGCTGTCGACCCGTACATCACTGCGAGGCCGACGATGACTGCCGCGACAGGATCGAACCCGAACGCCAGGCCGAGGAGCGTACCGAGAAGCCCCGTCAGCGCCATCTGCGGTACCGCTATTTTCACGACGGGGCCGAGGATCTCCCGGACCTCGTCAAACCGGAGTTCGGCGCCGATGAAGAACAGGAGGAACGCGAGGCCGAGGTCGGAGAGGACCGTGGAGAGTTCTGTCCCTGCTACGCGGTCCAGGACCATCGGTCCGAGCAGGATACCAGTGAGGATGTAGGCGATCAGCTTCGGCTGGTTCGTCCGCTGCGCGATGATAGCCAGGACGGCGGCTGTGACGATGATAATCCCGAAATCAGCTGCTATGACGGATATCGCTGCCATCTGATGGTTCCTCCTCGGCCAGTGCATAAAACTGTTCCCTGCCGATTAAAATATGATGGCGGCACACATCGGGGCAGAAGCACGGGTTAACATCGGTGCAGAGACCGCTGTGAAGGAGCGCGTGCCGAAACAGTACCGTCACGACGACCTGGACGAGCGGCTCCGCACGGAACGGACGGAGCAGGAGGCCCGTCTCCTGGAGAAGGCGCGGCAGGCCGGTGTGAACGTTCCTGACGTTGAACAGGCCGGTGACACCGAGCTAACGATGGAGACGATCGACGGGGATGTGCTGGGACAGGTCTTTGCATCGCGTCCCGGTGTGTGGGCGGATATCGGTGAAGCGGTTGCACGGCTGCACAACCGGAACATCATCCACGGCGACCTCACCACCTCCAACATGATCGTGGATGGAGAGGAGCTGTATCTGATCGATTTCGGGCTCGGGTTCTTCTCGGAACGGGTGGAAGACAGGGCGACAGACCTCCACCTGCTCAAGGAGGTGCTGGACAGCACCCACACAGCGGTTGCGGAGGAGGCGATGGAAGCAGTGCTAGCGGCGTACAGGGAAGAGGGGGGCGACGTTGACGACGTCATAGACCGGTTCGAGGAGATAGAGGGCCGCGGCCGGTACACCTCCTAGCCACACCTATTTGAAACTTTGTCGGTGAGAGATTACCATGGCACGGATGCATTCACGGCGGCGCGGCAGCTCCGGGAGTTCCCGGCCTGCCAGTGTCGACACGGACTGGGTGATCTACGACGGGAACGAGGTCGGTAACCTCGTGGAGCAACTGGCTGACGACGGGCTTGCACCGTCAGATATCGGCCGTGTGCTCCGCGACCAGTACGGCATCCCGGACGTGGAGGCAGTGACCGGGGAACAGCTGTCGGACACGGTCGACGTGGGCGAGTTCCCGGAAGACCTGCAGAACCTGATGCGGAAGGCCGTCCGGATAGACGACCATCTCGACGATCATCCGGCGGATTCGTCCGCACAGCGGAACCTGTCCATGATCGAGTCGAAGATCCGGCGGCTCGTTGACTACTACCGTGGTGACGAGGTGCCCGCGGACTGGACGTATAACATCGAGAAGGCACGGCTCGCCGTCGAGTGACAGGTATATGCTTCTGGAGAAGAGTAAAGAGATGGTGCGAGACGCCGCAGAAGCGGCGGAATCGCTTGAAGCCGTGGACGCGGTCCGGGTCGTGGCGCACTACGACTGCGACGGGATCTCGTCCGCGGTCATCGCGCACGAGATGCTGGACCGCGCGGACGTCCCGTTCGAGATAACGTTTGTGGAGGAGTTGAACGCGGAGAAGATCGAGGACGTGCTGGAGGAGGCGGACGAGCCGGCGTGGCTGTTCGTCGACATCGGCAGCGGCCAGATCGAGGATATCGTGGAGGGGCTGGACGAGGAGACCGTGTTCATCGCCGACCACCACGAACCGGGGGAGGGGACTGTTGACCACCACCTGAACCCGCACCGGTACGGGATCGACGGGGGCGAGGATATCTCCGGCGCGGGGATGACCTACCTTCTGGCGCGGATGATGGGTGAGGAGAACCAGGACCTGATGCAGTACGCGGTCGTCGGCGCGACAGGGGACATCCAGGAGGACGATGACGGGTACCTCGGCCTGAACCAGCCGCTGATCGAGGACGCGGTGGAGCAGGGCCTGATCGAGCGGAAACAGGGGCTGAAGCTGTACGGCCGCACACGGAAGAGCGTCGTCGAGGCGCTGAAGTACACGACCGACCCGTACCTGCCAGGGATCTCGAACAGCGAGTCCGGGGCTGTCCAGTTCCTCTCCGGGCTGGGCCTGGACCTGCGGGAGAACGGGGGGTGGCGCAGCCTCGCCGACCTGTCGCTGGAGGAGGAGAAACAGATCGTGCACGGTCTCATCATGCAGGGGTACGACGTTGAACAGTTGCTGGGCGATATCTACATGCTGGACAACGGGTGGGAGATCAGAGAGTTCTCCTCGCTGTTGAACGCGTGCGGCCGTCTGGAACGGCCTGAGGACGGTATCAGGATCTGTCTGGAGGATGATTACGACCTGGCGGCCACCATCAAGCGTGCATACGGCCGCAAAATCGGGAATTACCTTTCCTTCGTGGAAGACAACCTCGACAACAGCGACGTCGTCCAGCGATTCGACAACGCCGCAGTTATTATGGCGGAGGACAACATCCACGAAAATATGATCGGGACGATAGCGACTATATGCCAGAAGTCCGGCATCATCTCCACGCCTGTACTCGGCGGACTGGCGTGGAAGGACGAGGAGCACACCAAGATCTCTGTCCGGGCGGAGGAAGATGTTGTCGAGACGGGACTGGCGATGAACGAGATGATGGAGGAGCTGGCCGAGGAGTGCGGCGGGGAGGGCGGCGGCCACGACGCCGCGGCAGGCGGGAAGATCCCGCGGGATGAAGAGGAGCACTTCGTGGAACTGTTCAGGGACGAAATCGCGGCCGGTCTAGACTGATTCCAGGTTCCACACGGTGACAGACGCTATCCTGTCCGCCACCGGTGTCCCCTCCAGGAACTCGTTCGCCCGTTTTACCGGGGAGACGAGCGGGGTCAGCGGTCTCACGTTACCGGTCACATGGAATCCGGCGTACGGGACGACGAACTCGTTGCTGCGGTGTTTCTCCACCACCGTGTCCACCTCATCGATGTACGTCTCGACTGTGCCGTCCGGGAAGGTCTTCCCGTCCTGCGCCAGGAACGGGGCGTACAGGCTGTGCAGGCTGCGGGCGGAGAACGTGTTCGTCAACACGCCCCTGTCGGCGACGCGCCCCATCTCCGAGAGATACTCCGTGACGTCGCCGTCGAGGACGTGGGCGCTCCTGAGGGAGATGGCGTAGTCGAACTCCTCACCGAACGGCAACCGGCACGCGTCGCCCTGCACGTACTCGATACCGGCGTCGCCCAGATCCCGCCGCACCGCCTCCTCCAGCATCGGCCGGGAGGCATCGAGGCAGACCGTGTCCGCACCTGTTTCTTCCGTCACGTACCGCGCGGTCCGGCCCGTCCCGCCCGCGCTCACCAGCACCCGGCGGTCGTCCAGCGGTGCCGGCTCCTCCCAGTCAACCGGTCCTTCATATGATTCAAAGAACTCTCGCACCCATCGCTCCCGCCGGTCATCGATGACCGCGCCGCCGGGCGTCTCGTAGCGTATCGCCTCGTATTCCTCGACATTTCCCGAATCCCGGTAATAGTCCTGCACCGTGCGGATGCTGATGGGGAAATCGGCAATCTCCACCATGCGGCGTGTGTTACTCATGAATGTTAAAAGTAGGTCGCGTAGTTGCCGTTCCACAGGTCCCAGAGGACGTCCGACACGATGTGGACCAGGGCTGCTATGAACGCGGGGAGCAGAAGCGTGTACCGTTGACTGCCGAGGTACAGCAGGGCAAGAGCCGCTCCATGGGTCGCGATACGGTGGTAGTACAGGCGCTGGCTGCCGTATTCAAGGTCGTCCAGGAGCTCCTCCCCGTGGGTGAACGGCGCCCAGGGCCGCCGCATCCACCGGAACACAGCGCCACGGTCGCCGAAGACAGCAGCCAGTACCACGTGGTCGACGTCGATGAACACGCCGGCGACGACGCCGATGACCACCCACAACGCGGCACCGGGGAACGGGATTCCTGCAAGGAGGACGTAGCCCCCGACCGCAGCGAACGAGACGACCGCGTGAGACCGGGAATACATGCCGTTCTCCCCTTCGAACCATGTTTATAAAGCTATTCGGATAGGTGGGTGAGACAGAGCTATACGGTGTTATAATGGCGAAAGCAGCGTTACAGAAGGACTGGTACGAGATCGTTGCACCCGACCTGTTCGGTGGCGACATCGTCGCCGACACGCCCGCCGAGGAGCCTGAAATGGTTGAAGGGCGGACGGTGAAGGTCGGACTGCAGGAGCTGCGGCCGGATACCGGCCGGTACTACATGGACGTGTTCCTGCGCGTCGACGCTGTGGACGGGAACCGGGCGAAGACCAGTATCGCCGGGCACGACATCTCCAGCGAGTACATCTCGAAGATGGTCTCCCGCCGCTCCGACCGTGTTGACGCTGTCGTCGATGTCGAGACGTCGGACGGAGAGAATGTGCGTGTGAAGATTGTCGGCGCCACCATCCGGAAGACCAGTAGTTCCCAGGTCGGCGAGGTCAGGAAGCGGATGGAGGACGCTGCGACAGAACAGGCGGAGCAGAACAGCCTGGACGATTTCATGGACATGATCTTCAGCGGCGAGCTGCAGTCGAAGCTGGAGGACGCGGCACAGGATATCTACCCGCTGCGCGAGGTCGAAGTCCGGAAGACCGAAGTCCAGCAATAACGCGGTTTCTTAAATCCTCACAGGCGTGTTTCCGCAGAGCCCCCTAGTGTAGTGGTCAAACCGCTCCGCGGTTTTCCCGCCCGCCATCTCTATCGAGAAGCCGGGCCGGTCAATCAGAGCGGGACAATTCATCGTGGCCTTTGGAGCCACGGACCCAGGTTCGAATCCTGGGGGGGCTATTCCTTTTAAGCTCTCTTTCCCAGTGCGCTACCGTGTCACAACATATCGCCTGGATATTCGGGAGCGTCGTACTGGTCAGCCTCCTGTCGCTGGTCGGCGTGGTGACGCTGGGGCTGCGGGAGCAGCTGCTGAAGAAGATCGTGTTCGCGCTTGTCAGCTTTGCGGCGGGGGCGATGTTCGGTGGCGCGTTCATCCACCTCATCCCGAAGACCGCGGCGGAGTTCGGCCTGACAACGATGACCGGGCTGTACATCCTGTCCGGTATCGTCCTGTTCTTCTTCATCGAGAAGTACATCCACTGGCACCACCACCATTTCACGGAGGAGGACTGCCCGGAGTGCGTCGAGCCGTGGACGTACATGGTCCTGTTCGGGGACGGCGTCCACAACTTCATCGACGGGCTTGTCATCGCCGCCGCCTACCTCACCTCGTTCGGGCTCGGTGTCGCGACCACGCTCGCAGTCGCGCTCCACGAGATCCCGCAGGAGATCGGGGACTTCGGCGTCCTGGTGCACGGCGGGTTCTCCGTGCGGCGCGCCCTGTTCTACAACTTCCTCTCGGCCGTCACCGCCATCGCCGGTGCCGGGGCAGTCATCCTGTTCGCCGACGGTTTCGGTGTGCGGCAGTTCCTCATCCCGTTCGCGGCCGGCGGGTTCATCTACATCGCAGGCACAGACCTCCTCCCGGAGTTCAAGGAGGAGACCGGGATGACGAAGTCGACCGTGCAGATGGCGACCTTCCTGCTCGGGATCGGCGTGATGTACGCGCTCAAGATCGTCGTGCAGACCTACCTGTAGGGAACGAGGGAAGCATCGGCGAACAGTCTCTCTGCATCGATACCGAACCGGTCGTACACTGCCGTCGGCACGGAGATGTCTGCGACCCATACCTCGCCGCCCGCGTCTGCCTTCTCCAGTCCATGGAACGGGAGCGCCAGCGTGACGGTATAGTCCGCATCCACGTGCGGCTGCCGCCCTGCTCCAGTGTCAGCGTCAACGCCGCTCGGCACGTCGATACTCACTACCGTTGCTTCCGACCCGTTGATATCGTCGATGAAGGCATCGAACGGCGGCCGCGGGTCGCCGTCAAGACTGTACCCGATGAGCGCGTCAACGATCACGTCCGGAGACCCGTCCAACTCCCCTCCTACCGGTACCTGGAGCTGCTCCAGGATATCCAGTTCCTCCTCCCGGATGCCGTCGAGGTCTGTGGAGGCGAGGCCGACGGCGACGTCATACCCCCAGAGGTGGAGGCGCCGCGCCGCCACCAGCCCGTCACCCCCGTTGTTCCCCGGGCCGGCGTAGACGTGGACGGTCTCCGCGTCAATCTCCTGCCGGACGAATTCGGCGACCTGGAGTCCGGCGTTCTCCATCATGCGGGAGACCGTGATGCCGTACTCTTCGGGAACGATTTCATCGACCTCGCGCATCTGGTCGACGGAGACGGTCGGGACGTCCATGGTCAGTGCCCGTGGTGGTCGTGGTCAAGGTGTCCAGGGTGTTGGAGGGCGCCGAAGGTGCGGGACACGACCTCGCTCAACGCGGGATGGATGTGGATCGTGTCCCTGATGTCCTGTACGGTCCCGCCGCTCCGCATCGCGACCAGGACTTCGTGGATGAGGATGGAGGCGTGCGGGCCGAGGACGTGGAACCCGAGGATCTCTCCGGTATCGTGGTCGACCAGTGCCTTCGCGAACCCGTCTTCCTCTTTCAATGCGCTGCCCATCCCGGTGTCGGCGTACTCGTACCGGCCGACAAGGTACTCCACATCGTCATCCTTCAACGCCTCCTCCGTCTTCCCGACACCGGCGATCTGCGGCGAGGAGAAGATGGCGTGCGGCATCGCCGTGTAGTCCACGGATTGATCCCCGCCGCCGAACAGGTTCTGGAACACGACACCGGCCTCGTAGTTGGCGGAGTGTTTGAACATCCAGTTCCCTGCGATGTCGCCGAGCGCATACACCCCATCGACGCTCGTCCGCAGGTGGTCGTCGGTCTCGACGAACCCGCGGTCGTCGGTCTCGATATCTGTACTCTCGAGTTCGAGGATGTCGGTGTTCGGTGTCCGCCCGGCCGCGACCAGGAGCTCGTCACCCGCTACCTCTATCTCGTCGCCGTCCCCGTCCTCCGCGGTGACACGGATTTCGCCGCCACGTTCTTCCACGGCAGAGGCCGCGTATCCGAGGTGGACGTCGTATTTCTCGGAGAAGCTGTCGGTGAACACCTCCCGGATCTCCGCGTCCTCGTTCCCGACCATGGTCTCCCCCATCTCGATGATGGTGATGTCGGTGCCGAGGGCGCCGTAGAAGTGGGCGAGCTCCGCGGCGATATACCCGCCGCCGATGATAACCATGTGCGAGGGCTGCTCCTCCAGCTCCAGCGCATCCTTCGACGTGAGGTAGTCCACCTCCTCCAGCCCGTCGACCGGCGGGACGACCGGGCGGGTTCCGGCCGCGATCACGATACGGTCCGACGTGATCTTCTCACCGCCGACCTCGATAACCGTGTCGTCAACGAACCGGCCGCGGTCGTGGTACAGTGTATGCTGCTCTGAGTTCCTGATCCCGCGTTTGATGTTCTCCGCGTCCTCGCCCACTTCCTCGTTCACCTCACGGACCATGTCGGCGAAGTGGATGTCGTCGACGGTGGCATCGATACCGAACGCTTCCGACCGCCCGATCTCCTCGGCGAGGTCGGCGCGGTGGATAAGGAGTTTTGACGGGATGCACCCCCGGTTGAGGCAGGTGCCGCCCATCGGTCCCTCCTCGACGACAGCGACATCGTATCCCTCCCGGGCGGCGGCCGATGCCACGTCAAGACCGGAGCCTGAGCCGATTACGATGAGGTCGAATTCGTCCATACCGTACCTACCGGTGCCCTGTCTTAAATCGGTACTGTTGAGCGTGGATGACGGGGGCGGCCAGTGGTTTTATATGCGGGAGCGAGAAGGTGTAGGACGCGATGGACCCGGACAACGGAGAGGAAGAAAAGAAGGAAGAAGTGCGCTCGATGCTGGGCGACCGGGCCGCGGAACTAGTCGACGACGAGGACGAGTAAGGCGTTATTTCTTCAGCCAGATCGCGCCGTCGCCCGTGTCCTCGACCGTGAACCCTGCACTGTCCATGACGTCGCGGATACTGTCCGCGGTCTCGTAGTCATCGTTGTCCCGGTACCGCTCCCGCAACTCCAGCAGCATGTCGGCCATCGCCTGCTCCTCGTCCGGGACATCAGGGTCGACGTCGACACCCAGTACATCGAACAGTTCGATCAACGTCTCGCGGACGCTGCCGTCCACCGACTGCCCGTCCTCGAGTGCCGCGTTCACGTCGCTGACCGCGTCCATCAGTACCTGTTTGGCACGGGCGGTGTTCAGGTCGTCGTCCATCTCCGCCGCGAACCGGTCGCGGACCTCCTCGATATCGATACCCGCCGTGTCGCCCCCGTCCACTTTCTCTATGCGCTGCACGGTCTGTCGTGCCCGTGACAGTTCCTTCGCGGCCTGTTCCAGGCCGTCGATGGAGAAGTCCATCGCGGAGCGGTAGTGCGAGGAGACGAGGTACAGCCGGATCGCGTCCCCGTCGAACTCCTGTAACAGCTCGCGGACGGTGTAGAAGTTGCCCTCCGACTTCGCCATCTTCTCCCCCTCGACGGTGACGAACTCGTTGTGCAGCCATGTGTCAGCCATCCCCTCCCCTGTCGCTGCCAGCGCCTGCGCCCGCTCGTTCGGGTGGTGCGGGAAGATGTGGTCCTTCCCACCGGTGTGGATGTCGAACCGGTCGCCCAGGTATTTCTGCGACATGACTGTACACTCGAGGTGCCAGCCCGGGTATCCCCTGCTCCACGGGCTCTCCCACTGCATCGCATGGTTCTCGTCAGCGTTCAGCCACAGTGCGAAGTCGAACTGGTTCTTCTTCCGCTCATCCGGTTCGACACGGCCCTCGGCCTCCTCCTTCAGCTGCTCCAGGTCCTTGTTCGCCATCGCACCGTACTCGTGATCCTCCGCGAACGTTTCCACGTCGAAGTAGACGTTCCCGTCACGCTCGTACGCGTACCCGTTCTCCATGATCCGCTTCACGTACTCGATCATCTCATTGATGTGGCCGGTGGCGCGGGGCATGATGTCCTGCCGCGGGACGTTCAACGCCTGCGTGTCCTCGAAGTACCGCTGCAGCTGTTCCTCCACGAGCTCCATCGGTTCCAGTCCGAGCTCGTCCGCGCGCTGCTCAACCTTGTCCTCGCCCTGGTCGCCGTCGTCTGTCAGGTGGCCCACGTCAGTGATGTTCTGGACGTGCCGGACCGTGTACCCCTTCCATTCAAGGTAGCGGCGGAGCGTGTCCCATGCAACGTAGGCACGGGCGTTTCCCACGTGGAGGTCGTCGTAGATGGTCTGCCCGCACGAGTACATCCGCACCTTCCCCTCCTCGATCGGGTCGAACTCTTCGTTCTCGCGGGTAAGGGTGTTGAACAGGGACAGTGTCATGCGTTGTCAACCTCTATACCGACAGCGAGCAGGTCCTTGTCCAGTCCGTCAACAGTGTGTTCCATCGCCACGACGTCCTCGGACGGGAGCCACCGGTACTCGGTATGTTCCCGGGACAGGTCAGGCTCCTGCTTCTCTACAGCTATAAGCACCGGATGTACTTTAAACTCACCGTAGTCGCCGCGGACCACGTGTGTGCCGCCCTCCCGGATCGTGTCGCCCACGAACCCGGTCTCCTCCCGGAGTTCCCGTTCAGCCGCCTCGACCGGGGTCTCCCCGGCCTCGATGACGCCCCCCGGGAACTCCCACCGCCCTGGATACATGTCCTTCTCCTCCGACCGTTTCACGACGAGGAACCTGTCGCTCTCCGGAGTGTAGGCGATGGCCGGCGCGACCGGTATCACCAACGTCCACCCTGTGAAAGAGCCGGGGCCGGGATTTGCACCCGGGTAAACCGCTCTGCAGGCGGTCGCATAGCTCCTCTGCCACCCCGGCCTGTATAGATAGTACTGGAGAACTGAGTCGGAGTGCCGCGGCTAGCAGCAGCCGCAGCCGTCGCCGCAGCCGCACCCGTCATCGTCGTCGCCGCCCCGGCAAACACATCCACCCTTCATACCCTCCACTCCTATCTACAGACTTAAAAATCGTCCCCTTCCCACCGCCACAGAACCACGTTTAAAAGCTTCTCGACCGAGATTTGAGGCGGGATAGCCCGGCCGCCTCGGGGACGGCTCCACTGCAAATCCTCGATAGCAGGGGTGATGCCGCGGGGGCGCAGCGTCCCGGCAGGACAGCCCGTGTCCCGACGTCGACCCGCCGTCCTCCGGGGCCGTCCCTGCGGTGAACCGGGTCAGGCCTTGACGGGAGCAGCCCTCAGCCGTGGTGGGCGGCGTTCGGAGGGTCGCGGCGGCGAGGACGGTCACGGACCACTGTCCCGCTGGCGTCGCCTGCCACGCCGCGGTTCCCACTCTTTTTCCCCGCTGTCACCGGTGCCGCGGTAATCCTTTAAACACGGGAACCGTATACTGTCGCATGACAGAGTTCGAACGCGAGCTCGTGAACGCGTTCAACCGGTATTTCAAGGAGAGCAGCGAGCGCGGCATCGCGTACCGGCGCAAACAGCACCGGTTCAGTTCACAGTTCGTCGACGTGCTTGTGGACTCGATCCGGCCGGAGTTCTACCTCGCGATCGAGAACAAGTCCATCTCCACCAGCGCGACGAACAAGCTGTACTTCTCCCAGCACTTTTCCGAGAGCGAGGACGGCCACCAGGTGGAGCGGATCAGTGAGTTTTTACGGCGCAGCGGCCGTACCGGGTTCCTCGCGGTCGAGGTGAAACGCGGGCGGGGACGGCAGCGGAAGGCGTTCCTGGTGCCGTGGAAGCAGGTCGAGGAGCTATACAACGATAACGTCCCGGGTATCGCGATCGACGACCTGGAGCAGCACCGGGAGCTGCAGCGGGATTCGGAGTCGTACAACGTCCAGCCGGTGCTGGACGGGGTGGAAGCATGAACACGGAGGAGGTCCGCGACATCACGATATCGACCGTGGCGATCGGGGTGGGCACCGCCCTCCTCATCTTCGGCGACGGCTCCCCCTCGTTCCTCCTGTCCGCCACAGTGATCCCTGCAGTGGCTGTCAGCACCGTGATCGCGGGTATCGCGTTCCTTGCACACGTCGTCAGCCACCAGGTCAGTGCGCGCGCCCTGAAATCGTACGCGGAGTACCGGCAGTGGACGCCCGGCACCGTCATCACTGTTCTCAGCCCGTTCATCGGCATCCTCGCCGCGGTCCCGGGCGGTATCGAGATGCATACTGTCAAGGGTGAGCGGTACGGGCATTACGAACCCAAGCTCACCGTGAAGCAGGTCGGACTGGTCGCCGCGATCGGGCCGCTGGTCAACATCATGCTGGGCGTGATATTCGCGTACGTGGCGGACGTGGCCACGCTGCCGTTCCTCGGTGAGAACCTGTTCCACGTCGGTGCCATGGTGAACGCGTTCATCGCAACGTTCACGCTCATCCCGTTCTACCCGCTGGACGGGTACAAACTGATGCGGTGGCACACCCCGTTCTGGGCGTTCACCCTCGCGCTCGCCGGGCTGCTGTTCCTGCTGTGACAACGGGTACTGACTTAAACCCGTCACGCCAGTATCAGAGTATGACAGACGTCCTCGACCCGTCCACGGCGTACCTCATCCTCTTCACCGTATTATTCCTGGCAGGGATCGGCATCGGTGTGGCGGGCGCCGGGTTCGGTGTCCTCGGGTCGGGGCTGATCGTGGCGTTGCTCGGCTGGGTCGCCGGCATGTACACGTCACGCGAGTCCACCGATATCGTCGGCTCCCTCCTCCTGACAGCCGGCTTTACAGCGGTCGTGGGCTGGATGCTGCCGCTCTCGGTGACGTGGACGATCGCCATCTTCCTGCTCGGGTTCATCGCCGGGATGCGGACCGAGCGCCGCTGATACGGCGAAGCACTTTTTATGCAGCGGCGAGCAGTACAGGCTATGCCGGAGATCACTGTCGGCCGTGACGAAGACGACATGGAGGAGTACGGGGAGGACCTTGCGACCGCGTTCATCGGGAAACACCTTGTCGGCGACCAGCAGGAGGCACATACCGCCAACCCTCTCCGCCTCGATATCGCGCGGCCGCACGTAATGGGCGTGTTCGGGAAACGTGGAACCGGTAAAAGCTACACGCTGGGCGTCCTCGCGGAGGAACTGGTGCAGGCCGAGGACGCGGTGTCCGACAACCTCTCCACCCTGGTGGTCGACTCGATGGGGATCTTCTGGTCGATGAAGAACCCGAACGAGGAGGACGCGGTGCTGCTGGACCGGTGGGACCTGACACCGCAGCAGGTGGACATCGACCTGTACGTGCCGCAGGGGCACGTGGACATGTTCCGGGAGCGGGACATCCCGTTCGACCAGACGTTCGCGATCCGGCCCGGCGACCTGACACCGGGGGACTGGGCGCTGGCGTTCGGGCTCGAGCTGACCGAGCCGATGGGTGTACTGCTCGAACGGATCGTGAACGACCTGCAGGAGGACAAGGGGACAGGGTACGGTATCCCTGACCTTATCAGCTACGCGGAGAGCCACGACGACTTCGAGAAAAACATCCGCCGGGCACTTGTGAACCGGTTCGAGTCCGCCAAGGACTGGGGGATCTTCGCCGTGGACGCGCCGCCGGTCGACGAACTGACCGGCCGCGGCAACGTGACCGTGCTGGATGTCAGCATGTTCGAGGACCTGAGCGGCGGGTGGTCGGCGCGGACACTCGTCGTCGGATTGCTGGCGCGGAAACTGTTGCGGCAGCGGATGGAGGCGAAACGCGTGGAGGAGATCGAGGAGATGGAAGGCATCCGCGCCTCAGAGTCCCCGATCGTGTGGATGCTGATCGACGAGGCCCACCAGTTCGTCCCGGACGAGGGGAAAACGGCGGCGTCGGACCCGCTGCTGCAGTGGGCGAAGATCGGCCGGGAACCGGGCGTGTCACTGGTCCTGGCGACCCAGCAGCCGGACCGGCTGCACCCGAACCTGCTGTCACAGATGGACATCCTGCTCACGCACCGGCTTACCGCCAGTAACGATATCGCCGCGCTGGGGAACATCATGCAGACGTACATGAGCGAGGATATCACGGACTACATCGACAACCTGCCGCGGCAGGACGGGGCCGGCATCATCCTGGACGACAACTCCGAACGCGTCTACAGCGTACAGATCCGGCCGCGGCTGTCCTGGCACGCCGGCGGGACACCGAGTGCGGTGAAGGAGCGGCGGACGTGACCTGTGATGGTGTTCGACGGCGTGGTACTGGCGACGGTGATGCAGCGGTTCTGGCAGCTCGTATACTTCCCGGCCGAGCACCCTGAGTTCCTGCCGTCGCTGATCCCGATCTTCCTCGGCCTCCTCGTCATCGAACTGTACTTCGGGAAGTACACGTTCGAAGAGCTCGGCTGGAACTCGGCCGTGTCGAACGCTGTCCTCCTCCTGGCGACCGGCCTGACGTTGATCATCCGGCTGAACCTGATGAGTGCGCCGTCGGGGGCGCGGTACGTCGTCGCCTACGCGATACTGGTCATAGGGTCGGTCATCCTCGTCCTGAACTTCTACCACCTCTGGGCGCCCACGCTCGCCTTCAGCGTGTCCTCCGGGTTCGTCGTGTACACCGCCGTGTACGTCGCTATCGCGTGGGTGTACGAGGGGTTGCCGGTCGACATCAACACCGGCGCGGCCGCGGTGCTGCTCGCTGTCAGCTTCTACGTGTTCTTCACGGTGATACAGCAGCTGGAGAACCGTGCAACCCGGTATTAGCGGCGTCCTATTCTTATCAAGCTTCACCGCCACCCTGTACCATGCCGCAGGAGACGTTGCAGGAGCAGTCCCACGTCGACCACCCGCGGATCGTGGACGGTTCTCTGGAGGCCCGCACCTACCAGGAAGTGATCGCCGCATCTGCGATCGATGAGAACACGATCGTTGTGCTGCCGACCGGGCTGGGGAAGACCGCGGTGGCGATGCTCGTCGCCGCGCACCGGCTGGACGAGGAGCCGAACTCCAAGATCCTGATGCTGGCACCGACGAAACCGCTGGCGGAGCAGCACCGGGACGAGTTCGAACGGTGCGTGGAGGTGGATACGGACGTGTTCGAGGTATTGACCGGGGAGACGCGGCCGGCGAAGCGGGCGGAGCTGTGGAAGGAGGTCGGCGCGTTCTTCGGGACGCCGCAGACCGTGGAGAACGATGTCATCAACGGCCGGGTCGACCTGTCCGAGTTCTCGCTGGTCATCTTCGACGAGGTGCACCGGGCCACAGGCGACTACCCGTACACGTTCATCGCCGAGCGGTACGTGGAGGAGGCACCGGACGGACGCGTCCTCGGGTTGACGGCGTCGCCGGGCGGTGACGAGTCGCAGATCCAGCGCGTCGCGGACAACCTGTCTGTGACGAACTTCGAGACCCGGACCGCGGACGACCCGGACGTGGAACCGTACGTGGAGGATACCGAGACGAACTGGATACGGGTCTCGCTGGACAGGAACTTTGAACGCGTCAAGAAGCAACTCGAAGAAGCGGAGCGGACACGGCTGAAGGAGCTGAAAGGGATCGGCGTCCTGGACTCTATCAGCGGTGTGCAGAAGAAAGACCTGCTGCGGTTGAAGGGGGAGATCGGGTCGCGGCTCGGCGCCGAGGACGACCCACAGCTGTATCAGGCGATGTCACACGTCGCGGCGTGTATGAAGGTGGAGCACGCGCTCGAACTCCTGGAGACACAGGGCGTGGACCCGCTGTACCGGTTCTTCGAGTCGATGGAGAAAGACCCGGGCAGCAAGGCCGCCAAACGGTTACTGGAGGACGAGAACTTCCGGAACGCGATGTCCGTGACGGAGTGGATGATGAACAACAACAAGCGGCACCCGAAGCTGGCGGAGCTGGAGGAGTTGCTGGCGGAGAAGATAGAGGGAGACGCGACCGCCATCGTATTCACCCAGTACCGGGATACTGTCGACCTGATCCACGATACGCTTGACACGCATGAGGACATCGCCCCGGTCAAGTTCAAGGGGCAGAAGGAAGAGTTTACACAGGCGAAGCAGATGGAGATCCTGGACGAGTTCCGCGACGGCGACCACAACGTCCTCGTGAGCACGAGCGTCGGGGAGGAAGGCCTGGACATCCCTGCGGTGGACTACGTCATGTTCTACGAGCCGATCCCGTCAGAGATCCGTACCATCCAGCGCCGCGGCCGGACCGGGCGGCAGGAGGAAGGCGCGGTGTACGTGTTGATGGCCGAGGATACGCGGGACGAGGCGTACTACTGGAGTGCGAAGCACAAGGAGGACCAGATGAAGGAGGTGGTGCAGGGACTGGACGACGGCGGACCTACCGAGACCTCGACCGGTGACGATACCGGGTCCGGCGGGCAGCGCACGCTGGACGGGTTCGATGACAGCGACGACATCGTCATCGTGGCGGACGACCGGGAGAACACGGTCATGAAAGAACTGTCGCGGCGGGACGTACAGGTGCGGAGCAGCCGGCTTGAGATCGGGGACTTCCTGCTCTCCGACAGGACGGTGGTGGAGCGGAAGACCGCTGCCGACTTCGTCGACTCCATCGTCGACAACCGGCTGTTCCCGCAGCTGCAGGAGATGGTGGGCGAGTTCTCCCAGCCGCTGCTCGTGATCGAGGGCGAGGACCTGTACCGGCACCGGGACGTCCACCCGAACGCCATCCGCGGCGCCCTCTCCTCCGTCGCCCTGGACTACGGCATCCCGATCCTGTGGAGCACGGGGCCGGAGGAGACCACTGAACTGTTGATCGCGGCGGCGCGGCGGGAGCAGGAGGACGAAGGCCGTACCGTTGACATCCGCGGGGAGCGCAGTCCGACGACGGAGCGGGACCGGCAGGAGTTCCTTGTGGCGGGGCTGCCGAACGTGTCCGAGACGCTGGCGGAACGGCTCCTGGAAGAGTTCGGTACCGCGGAAGCGGTGTTCACCGCGTCGTCGACCGAGCTGCAGCAGGTTGAAGGGATCGGGGAGGAAACCGCTGACAGGATCCGTGACCTCCTGGAGCGCGACTATGAATAACATCGACACCGAGCTACGGGTTGTCGGGATCGACCCAGGGACGACGACAGGGGTCGCCGCGCTCGACCTGGACGGCACCCTAGTAGACTATACGAGCCGCCGGGACTTCGCGAAGGACCGGATCATCCAGTTCATGGTCGATGCAGGGAAGCCGTTGATCGTCGCCGCCGACGTCCACCCGGCGCCAGCCCTCGTGGAGGAGATCGGGAGTAACACCGGGAGCCTCGTGTTCTCACCTGACCGGGACCTGGGCCAGGACCGGAAGGACGCGCTTGTCGACCCGTTCCCTGTGGGCGGGGAGGACTCGCACGTGGCCGACGCCGTGGCCGCGGCGGAGTACGCCCGCCGCGAGTATACGGATACCGTCTCCGACATCCAGCGGCGTGCACGGGAGGACGGCGTGGAGACGCAGCTCGATGACATCATCGAGCTCGTGGTGAACGGCGAACTGTCCACCGCAGCCGCGATATCGGAGGTGGCAAAGGTCGAGGAGGAGCCAGCACCCGTCGAGACGGAGCCCGGCGGGGGACCGGACTGGGAGGAGGTCGCGGCGGCGCGGCAGGACCGGATCGAGCTGCTGGAGTCGAAGGTCGCAAACCTGCAGGAGTACGTCGACGAGCTTGACACCGGGGGCGACGGCGACGGGGTCAGCGAGGAGGAGTTGCGGCGGCGGAACCGGCGGATCCGCGGTCTCGCCGGCGACCTGGAGCAGGCCCGGGCGGACATCGAGCGGCTGGAGGCGGAGCGGGACGCGCTCCGGACAGCGCTGCAGCGGCTGGCGGACGGGTGGCGGTACGTGCCGAAGGTCGAGCGGCTGGCGGACGCGGAGACGTCGACGGTCAGCGTCGACCGGTACAGCGGCGGTGACATCGCCGCCGAGGTAGAGACCGTGCTGGTCTCCGACCCGTCAGCAGCGCTGCAGGAGGAAGGTATCACCGTTGTCCCGCGTGACGACGTGGACAGGATCGTTGAAACACCGGACGCGTACATCGTTGACCCGGCCGAGCTGGACGCCGGGCGGGACGCGGAGGCGTTCATGGAATGGCTCGAGACCTACCGGACACGGTAACGGACACGGTCCAACGGGTGCGTGACCGGTACGACCGGTTCCGTACCGGGCTGGACCCCAGACAGCAGCAGCTGCTACAAATCCTCGTATTTCTCACAAAGTTCACCGTCCTCGCGCTCCCGTTCTGGCTGGTGTTGCACAGCGGATGGGAGGCGGACGCGGTGCGGGCGGTGACGGCGGAAGCGTCGGCAGCCGTGCTCCGGGGCATAGGCGTTGACGCGTCCGCGACCGGGCACCTGCTCAGCGCCGGCGACCTCCTTGTAGACGTGACACGGGACAGCACCGGGTGGAAATCTGTCATGGTGTTCCTGGCGCTTGTCACGGCGTCACGTCGCCCGCTCCGCAGCAAGATCGGTGCGGCCGCGGCCGGGACCGTTGCATTGCTGGTGTTGAACCTTGGACGGGTCGTGTCCATGGTGTACGCGGTGGTGGTGTTCGGTATCGACTACGAGCTGCTGCATACGGTGCTGTGGCGGTGGGGACTGACCGTTGCGGTGATCGGGCTGTGGACGGGGTGGCTGTGGGCAACGACCGGTTCACAGCCGCTGTCCCGGTGGCGGTTCCGGTAAATCTTTATAATCCGGCCGTGCGGTTGTACGAGTATGGCCGATTCTGACACCGATTCTAACGGCGAGGAAGCCGCAGAAGTATCGGTCGAGGAGCTTAAGCAGCGGATAGAGACACTGGAAGACCGGGTTATGATGGAGCGGCTGGAAGACCTGTCCATCGAGGACGAGCTGGAGATCATCGAGGACATGATCGGCCGTGACCGGGACGAGCTCCAGGAAAAGCTGGGGATGCTGGAGCGGATCGAGGAGGAGTACGAGGAGACACAGGTCGAGGAGAAGCTGCAGTACCTGTACCAGCAGCTGCAGTCGGTGAAGGAGACGGTCGAGGGGCTGGCGGACAGCCAGGTGCAGGACGACGAGGTCAGCCAGTTGCGCGGCCGGATCGACCGGCTCGAGTCGCAGGTGGAACAGGCAGGGGCGGGGGACACGGAGCAGAACTTTGACGACGTGTACGACAAGCTGTACACGCTGCGCGACCGGTTGCAGGAGATCAGCGACGAGATGGAGGATGCCGAGGGCGGCGGGTCCGTCGATGTGGATGCTATCGCCCGGCAGGTGGAGTCCCGTATCAGCACCGGCGGCACAGGCGGTGGCGGCGGTCCGTCGGTGGAAGAGGTGAAGCGGCGTGTCCTGGACGATATCGATGTCTCCGCGACAGGGGCGTCGGCCCGGGAGATCAAGGACCAGGTGCTTGCACAGATCGACCCGGGCGACATCGAGGACGCCGCGCTAGACGATCTGCGGGACGAGATAGACAAGCTGCGGGGCCGGATCGACGCCCACCAGGAGATCAGCGGGGGCGGAGGCGGTGCGTCGGACGAACTCCGGACCCGTGTCGCCGAGCTGGAGGGCCAGATCGAGGAGATCGAGCACCAGGACTTCGGCGGAAGCGGCGCAGAGGATACAGATATCGATGCCGAGGAGCTGGAGGGGCTGGAGGACCAGGTTGCGACGCTCCGGGACGAGATAGCGGCGGCAGCGAAGCAGGACCTGGAGGAGGAGATTTCAGCGTTGCGGGAGGATGTCGACGCGTTGAAGGACGGTACCGGTGGCGAGCGGGGAAGCCCGGAGAAGCTTGCGGCGCTCGAGGAGAAGGTGGAGGAGCTGGACGACCGGCTGCCCAGCGAGGAGTTGTTGGAAAGCGTGGAATACGTGGACGAACAGTTCCGGGAGGAGATGGAAGAGATCCGCGACCGTGTCGATACGGTGCAGAACAGTCTACAGGAAGAGGTCGAAGGGCTGCGGGAGGAGCTGCAGCCGCTGCAGGAGCACGCGGCGGCGATCGATGCCGAGGAGGTGGAGCAGCGGATCACCGAGCTGGACAGCCGTGCGGACGATATCGAGGACCGGCTCGACCTGTCCGCCCGGGAGCTGCTGGAGGCGCTGGAGTACGAGGGCGACGAGCTGGAGGACCGGTTCAAGGAGATCCTGGTGCAGATCGAACACCTGCGGGAGGAGATCGGGAAGCAGGAGGAACGGATCGACAGCCTCAGCCACGCCCAGAACATCTTCGAGAGCGATATGGGCGCCCTGATGCAGGACCAGCAGGAGCTCACGGAACGGCTGCGGGAGGAGGACCAGAAGCTGGACCGGAAGACAGACCTGTTGCTGGAGGCGCTCGAGGAGGGCCTGGAGATGGAGGAGGAAGAGCTGCTGGAGCGGCTGGAAGAATACCGGGACGAGCTGGAGGCGGAGGCTGCCGACGAGCAAACCGTTGACCTCCTGCACGAGGCGGTGGAAGAAGGCCTCGACATACAGGAGGACCGGGTCGAGGACCTTGCCG
>CAZTXA010000002.1:0-1442 GCA_964617945.1 uncultured archaeon | reverse complement strand
GAGGCGGTGGAAGAAGGCCTCGACATACAGGAGGACCGGGTCGAGGACCTTGCCGAGCAGAAAGGTATGAAGATCCCGGACGACCTGGAACAGGAGCTGTCGGCGGCGACCGGGCAACGCGGGATCGACGCGCTTGCACGGATGGCCATCGAGAACCAGGAACGCGTGGCCGAGCTGCGGGAGAAGATCGAGGATATGGAGAAGCACTCCCCGACCGTGATCGAGTAACTATTTCACGTTCTCAAGGATGCGGAGCTGGATGACCGCGACCAGGATGTTGACCGAGATGAGGATGATGAGCAGGATAGACAGCATGACCAGCCCGCTCTGGTCCTCAAACCCTGCGGTCGCGAGCACGACGTAGGCGACCGCTGTCAGTACCAGCACGACGACACCGAGGTACGCCTCAAGTACTTTCCGCCCGAACATCTCCTCGACCGCGAACTCCATGCCCTGTAGGTCTCGCTCCCGGTATTTAAACCATGGCGGTTATATCAGGGCCCGGGCGGCGAGGTAGACCGGGTCACCGGCGAGCAGGAGGATAACGAGGGCGACCGGGAAGGCCGGGATGAACCGGACCCCTGTCCGCACTGTGACCGTGTCCCGCTTCTCCTGCAGTTCCTCGACCTGTTCCCCTGTCAGCCCTGCGATCCGGCCCGGCCCCGCATCCCCGACCCGTGGCACGTTGAACGGGAGGACTGCCGCGACGGTGGTGAGGACGCGGTCGCTCACTGATTCCGCAGGGTCTCCCCTGCCCGCGTCGAGTTCCACGGGCTCGCCGAGGACGTCACCGATCTCGAGCTGCGTGACAGGGATGTCACGCTCCATCACCTCGTGCTCCACCGTACGGAGGAACACCGCGAGTGCGAGCAGCCCTGTGAGGAAGAGCAGTGACCCGGCGAAGTTCCGGGCGACCACGATAAGCGGCGGCTGTAGAACGGTATAGATTGTTGCCGTCCCGATCCCTGCAACCACGGTGTACATGACGAGGATGAGGGCGTACCGTTCACGGTGCCGGTGCAGCTCTGTCGAGAGTTTACCGGTGAACGACTCTGTACGGGCTGCCATGACCGCGGCGTACGCGACGCTGTACACTGCGCCGACGACGAACACGGTCATGAGGAGGGAGGCCGGGAACGGCCATGGCGCCGCCACCCCTCCCGGGACGCCGGCCGGCATGGTCGGGAACGCGTACCCGACCGCGCCGAGCACGAACGCGTCCGCCCCGCCCCACATCCCGGCAAGGTACATGCCCCAGCCGAGGGTGAAGAGTGCCGTCCCTGACACCAGTGACGCCACTAACGGTGCGGCCGTGCCCGCGGCCGCGGACTGGTACCCGTAGAACAGGAGGCTGCCGCCGGCGATAGCCAGGGAGATCCAGTCCGGTACCTCCGACGTTTTGAGGTCGAGGTAGGCCGCGTACGACGTCCCGGCGAGGACGG
>CAZTXA010000001.1:0-60846 GCA_964617945.1 uncultured archaeon | reverse complement strand
CCTCACCGCCCTCCCTGTTCATCCCCCATTCCCCGAACCCGGTCATCCACCAGTCGCCGTTGTCAGCCTCGTGAATATCCCGCATCCGTGAATCAGCGCTGGTCAAGTCATAGCTTGTACCAGTGTAGGACCAGTCCTCGTTGTATTCGAAAATCTTCGACTCCCCGGTCCCACTCCCGACCAGCCACCATCCGCTATCCCTCGGGTACATGCCCTGCGGGTTGTCGATGGAGGCGTGTGTGAGACAGTCTTCCGGACAGATATCATACGACTCACCGGACCCGCACACGTTGTCGCCACAGCCCGGCACGATGGTTACCGACTTATCGTCTGTGTATTCCAGCTTCATGAGGACCTGGCCGTCCGGCGGTACCTCCATCGGACTGTTCGGCATCTCCACCGATTCACAGGACTGCGCATCCGCCGTCACCACGCGGCCGTTGTCGAGCTCCATCCGGTACGTGCTATCCCCGGTGACAGCGACCTCTGCCGGTCCGGTCTCGAACGTGTACTGGAACTCGTCCCGCTGGTGCCCGACTGAGCACCCCTTATCTATCTCCGCCCGGAACGATTTCAGGTCGAACTCTGCCCCTGCAATCTGCCCCTCGAATGAGATAAGCATGCTCCCGATCGACCACAGCACCAGAAGGACGGCCAGGGTCTTGACGAATAGCCAGATAGTCTCATCCGTTGTGCGGCCTGCACGGCTCATCCCTATCGGGAGGAGCGCTACCATGCAGCCCCCTCCAGAGAGCATCCGCTGGTGAATGCCGTTTTTTCCATACAACGGACTTGTCTTGGTACTTGCCAATTAAATAAGAACGTGGTCTCCGCGCGTAGATCCCGATCAGGCCGTCGGTCACCCTGCGGGACTGATTGTGAACGTCACATCGAACACCGTCCCGCACGACTTGGTGAGTGTAAACTCTGAGCCGTCCTCGAAGTTGCTGTCGTCCACGTTGAAATCGCATTCACCGATGTCATCATCCCATGTGGTATCATCGTAGTCGTCGATGTCGATTGTGAGCGCGGTCAGTGCCTCTCGCGGCTTGTCCGTGAACAGGGTGGCGTCCCACTCTGGATTCTGGGCGTCATCAATCTTGCTCGTCTCCTCATGCGAATTGTCTGCCAGGGTAACCTTTGCCTTCGGATCGCTTCGTGTGGTCGCGTCCTTATGCCCGTTCTCGTAGATCTCGGCACTGTTTATCGTGAAGTCCCATGACTCCGTTCCACTGCCCGTATCCGTCCCGGGACAGCACTCATAGTTCTCACGGTTCACGAGCTCAAAGTCGCCGTCACTATTCTCGACCCAGAGCGAGATATCGAAGTCGGGTTTAAAGTCGGCCCGTCCGTACCCTGACTTCCAGTTCGTCGTGTGTTCGAATACGGCTGCCCCGCCGCCCTCGATCTGCTGGGTGGGGCATCCTGCACCGCCAGGGCAGTTCCCGTAGACATCGCCGTTGTTCTGCTCGAACTTCACCATCGCCCGGATGGAGTAGTCATCATTGTTTTCGACCGAAACCGTGAAGTCGAGCTCGTTCCCGCTGTTCTTCTCGTATTCCACGTTAGAGATGGTCGGGTCCTCGTCGGGACTGCTGTCGCTCTCGCCTGGCGTACACCAGGCCTCGCCGTACCCTGTCGCTCCAGGACATTCAGAGCCACCGGGTTCGCAGCCGACGAAAGTGAACTCTGGTTCGTCCGCTGAGTGCTCTCGGTTCCAGATATTGACCTGGTACGGCTGGTGCAGGTTCGAGTCAGGGTCGTCGACCTTCCAGCCCTTCCACCACCACGCGTTCGGCCCATACGAGTTCCATCCTGTATCCCGTTCAACCTCACACTGCTCGTTCTGCAGCGTTATCCGGTAATCACGCGTGGAATCGTGCATCGCACTGAAGATGACGTGGGTGTGCAACTTGCCACCTCCGACCGCGTGGTCGTTCCGCTCTCCCCGGACAACGTAGCGGATCAAGCTCAGGCCCTCCCGGCATGACTGTTCCTTCGGCGCTATCACCGCGAACTCTGCATCGTGGGATTCAAGCTCCTGTCCGCTTTTGACTTCCAGGGAGCCCTCGGGAGCCTGCGAGTACCACTGTTCCTGATCCACGCCCCGGAGATCCTGGTGCAGCCAGGCTGAACAACCGGCCGGGAGGTCGGAGACGCTGTTCACCGTTGTCGTCTCCCCGCTGTGGAGGCTGAGGAACGGTAACCGGTAGTTCCCGGAACGACTGAACGTCTGTGACCCCTTATCGGTATTGATAACAGCGCCGCATGAGGCGGGGCAGACGACGAATTCCTGCGCGGCCTCTATATTGGTCGATTCGACCCCGCCACCGTTGGTTTCACCACGCTCCGGGATACGGTCAGTCTGCTCCGACACCCGTTCCTCTGCCGGGGTAACGATGCCCTGGAGGGAGTACGCTGCGACACTTGCCACGATAACGACCACGAGAAGCGTCAACAGGACGCCGAGGGAGAGCGCTCCGCTCCGCACTCGACGATGCATGGTTACCCGTCCCGGCCGCCGTCGCGACAGCATGGTAGCTTATCTCCCGCTCCTTCTTAATACAGTTACGGCTTTCCTGCGCGCAGTGGCCAGACCTCAGTTTATCGCGAAGCTGAAGTCATCGACCCATATCTTGTACTGGCCGCCGCGGTCGCAGTCCGAACCGGTCTCCGCGTTCCCCACGATAATCTGTACCTCATCCCCCACAGAGCCGGACAGGTCGACCTGTTTCTCCTCCCACGCCGAGGTGGTGGCTGTCCGGCTGCCCGTGTTCTCGTTCACCCGTGACTCCATCAGAGAACCGTCCGCGTCCAGGATGTAGACGCCGGCCTCCCTGCCGAGTGCGAGTTCTGTCTTCATCTGGAACTCGAGCGTCGTGGTCGTCTCCGGTACGACAACCCGCTGCCCGAATCCGTGGATCCCGCACGCGCCTTCACCGTGCGACACATACCCGACGTTGCGGCCTTCCTGCGGGTCGACGCTCGGGTCAAAGCTCTGAGACGGGAAGTACACGCACGAGTCGGGGACGCCCTGCCGTGCCTCGTCCCCGAAACAGGTCCACCCTCCCTGGCCGGATACCTCAAACCCCGGGTTTATCAGGGTCTGGTCGCGGGAGACCTGTTCAGCACCTGATGCGTTCTCTATCGACTCGGTCCCGCGCTGTGTCGTCTCCTCCGCATGTCCTTTCGGCACGGTTATCAGCAATACTGCAGTCATCAACGCCAGCGCCAGAAATATCACAATCCGGATATTGAAGGTGAACCCTTTCCTCTGTATCATGTTACCAGCCAAGACGCTATACGTGAATCGAGCGTCGCGGTTATCGTGTCCGCCAGTCCCTTCCCCACTCCGAGCAGGAGGACTGCGCCGAGGAGCGCAACAACAAGCAGGACAACGAATACGAGCCCGATGGAACGGCCTTCTCCTCTCCTCAGCATCCTACCACCACGTTTCGGTTCGTCTCTTAAATATTCTCGCGCGTCAGGAACACTTCCCCTGCCACTCCGGCGGTACCTCGCTGCCCTCGAGCCGGACCGACTTCGACATCATCCGCTGCGAGTCTGATACCTCCTGCAGTACGCCGGTACACCCTATCATCGGGGCGACGATGCCGACACAGTCCCTGTGCACGTCGATGGTGAACCCGCAGCCGAGGTTCCGGAGGTCGCCGTTGTACTCGAACGTGAGCTGGCCTGACGCGTCCTCCGGTCCGATAGGGAGCGGCCCGTCCGCCTCGGTCGGAACCCGGCCGAGGTAGGATGATCCTGCGGGCGTGTTCCCGCTTATCTCCAGCCATATGTCTCGCGGCTTGTCCTCCTCGTTGACGTACTCTGCCGTGACCTCGAACTTCGGTGACGCGGCCGGGTCGACGTTGTAGGAGTCGACATTCAGGTCTCCGGGTTCCCCCCATCCGACGTATTCCAGGAGTACCGTCGCTGTTCCAACCCCCCAGTCAACGAACCCGAAGAACACTGCCAGCACCAGCATCACCAGTATAATCTTCACAGTCGTCCCGCTGAGAAACCGAATCCCCTGTCGCCGTGTCACCGTACCATCAGCCCCGTTGTCCTGTCCACGCAGTACGTTCCGGGTTCCTGTCTTAAATACAGTTATCCCGTGGATCGGCAGCCGTGCCCGGTGCTATATGGGGCCGACCCGTACCATCGTGCGGAGGACACCACCCCAGAAGCCGCCATCGTCCGAGTCGCCGGCAGGACAGTCCTCTCCCCAGGCGTCCGGGCGGCGGTCCTCCGGGATGCGGACTGTCGCTGTCGCGATCGTCGATATCTGGTTGAGGTGGGCGGCTTTCCACCCACAGAGCGGGTCGCTCGCCAGTTCGCAGCGTTTGAACGCAGTGAGTTTGAACTGGCAGCCGACGTCCTCGGTGTCGCCGGTGTATGATATGCTCTCGCGTGTCGACCCGTGTCCCTCCACAGTTAGCTGGTTGTTCTGCGGATCGTCCGGCGGGGCTGATCCGAGGTCCGTACCGCTGGCGCCACGCGCCCTCACCCAAAATTCCTGTTCACTGGAGGCGGTGTTAGTGAAGGTGAACGTGACCTCGAACGGGGGATCGGCGCTGGGATCGATGTTGTATGTATCTACCTCCATCTCCGCACCAGATCCCCACTGGACGTATCCCAGGATGGTCGAGACGCCGCCGACCGCCCAGTCCACAAACCCGAACAGGACAGCGAGCGCGAGCACGATGAGGAGTACCTTCACCATGGTCGAACTGGTGAAGGAGATACCGGCTCGTCCCATCATCACCCTCCGAAGAAGTTCGGGATGTGCTGTGCCATGCCTGGCGTAACTGTGTTTACCACCGTAATAAGCGTCTCCTGCAGTCCCTGTCCCTGTATCACGGGGAGGAACAGGGCTAGGAAGATGAATGAAGCTACGCCTGCGAGGACGATGAGAACCATGCTCCGGAGCGACAGATCAACACCTTTCCGTCTCATCCGATATCACCCGACGGCTCCGCCGACCGCGTCGAACATCCCGGTCAGCATCGTCAACAGCGCCAGCATTCCGAGGAGGATCGCCACGACGAACACGATGATGATCAGGTTCAATCCGTTCCGTCTCATCCGCCGATCCCCTGGATCATGCTGCCGAATACCACGATCAAAATCAGCGTTACCAGTGTATATAAGGGTATCGCCACGAGCAGCAGCTTTCCTATCATCACGTTCCGCTTCGCCGGGTTCCGCCCCTCCTCGAGCCGGACGTACATCGTCCCGATGATGAACGATATCTGGATGAGGTACAGCCCGACAACGAGCTGCAGGATGCCTGGCGGGATCGCATCGTGAATCTCGAAGATCCCGACGAGACTCGTATCGCCGCCGAACCCGCCGCCGGGTGTTGTCGCGTTCCCCGTCGCATTCCCCGGCTGTGCGGCGCCGGCGACCTGCTGGATGGTGTCGAACGCGAGCGATATCACCCCTCCGAGGCCGACCGCTACACCCGCGATTACCGGTGCGAGGATGTATCCGAGGAACTGGACGGATGACAGGGTGTCCTCGATAAGCTCCTCCAGCCGTTTCTGCGTCTCCTTGATCCGCTGCAGGTATTCCGAGATACTTGACGCCGCACTGGCCGCCACCGCCGGGCCTTTCCCGGTGGACTCGGACAGCACCTCCATGACTGTCTGCATCAGCTTGGACGGGTACTGCCTCATCGCCCCGTATTCCGCGTCGAACAGCGCGTCATGGAACGTCATGCCGCGTTCCCGCATGTTGTGGGACAGCGCGGCGAACATGTCCGATATGTCGAGCCGTTTCTCCTCCCGTGCAACGTCCTCCACCGCAAGCTCTACTGGTTTCCCCCGATCCAGTGCGTTCGCCAGTTCAAACAGAACCTCCGGGAACTCGTCCTCCATCGACTGGAGCTGTTCCTGTTTCCGGACGACGCTCCGGTACCCGCCGACGAGGTGGACACCGATCGGGAACGAGACCGCCAGTACCAGGAGGAGTTCCCGGAAGAACGTGACCGTGTCCGGCGCGATCGGTATTCCGCTGCCGGCTATGATCGCCTGGTAGTAGTGTGGGAGCGGCCATGCGGCGAGTACAATGAACAGCGGGATGCTGATGAACGCGACATTGAACCTGAAATCCCGGTCCAGCACCGACACCGTCACCATGCCAGGATGGGTCTCCATGAGCTGCCCTGTCTGGGAGGAGAGCGACAGCGGTCGGCTAATCAACAGGTTTTTCATCAGGACGTACACGGTCACAGGGATGATGATATTGTACAGCAGCGCAAGGTATACCGCCATCCCGCCGCCGCCCATGAACGCTGCAATCATCGGGAACAGGATGATAGCGAGGACCGGGAGGAGGATGCCGATGGCGTACAGCGCCATGACCGGCATCTTCAGCTGGTGGGCGAACTCGTCCATCCTGTCCTGTGTATCCTCGAGAAGTGTGTCAATCGCCTCGGCCAGCACGGCGTTCCGTTTCGACTTTTTAGCCTCGGCTGTCGCCGATTTTATCAGGTTAAGCGCCTGCACGAATCCCTGGTTGTAGGGCCGCCACCGGTTGATGTAGTCGGCGAGCGCTTCCCGGACCGTCGTATATTCCCGGACGTCCAGCCGCCACAGTAACAGCTTCAGGTCCTTTGACACAGGTCCCTCAAGATGGCGGGACGCGAAGATGAGGGCGCCCTCAAGGTTCGGCGTCGAACGCATGTATATGACCATGTAAAGTATTGCGAGTATGAGGTTCTCCGACGACCGCACAACCTTCTGCCGGGCCTTCAGCTGCGGATACTTGGCGATATAGTAGAACATGCCGAGCGGCACCGAGACCGCGAATATCTTGAACAACGTCGGGAGTTCCGCAAGCAGGACAGGCGTCACCATCACGGCAGTGACTGCGGCCACGACAAGCGCTGCAGGGACGATCTGATGAGGCTCGAGGTCGTAGTCGATCAGGCGGAGCGCGTCCCGGTGCTCCTCCTCCAGGTCGTCGAACTCGTACCGGAAGAACGAAATCCTGTTAACCAGTTTCTCGTACCATGTCGTCTTCCGCGCCTCCTCTTCAGCCTCCTGGTACGCCTGGTAGTCGCGGGACGCGACCCGGCCCGTCTCACCACCGATCTCTGCGTCAAACCGTTGCTCGTAGCTGTCCAGGATGTCGTTGATCTCCTCCTTCCGTTCCTCCGACATCCGTTCCTCCCCCTCCTCGTCGTGGTCGTCACCGAACCAGTCGAACATTGGTTACCGCTCCTCAAGTCCCTGCTTGGCGGTTCGCTCCGCCCACTCGTTCCACCGTGCGTAGATGCGTTCCGGGTCAAGCTCGCCGTACTCCTCCTTCACCTGGTCGGAGATGGTATGGAATTTCTCGTTCGCCTTCGAGGTGAACTGTGCCTCAAGGACGTGGTCGCCGTGGCTGGCAAGGTCGACCTGCCGCTGCTTGACGCGTTTCCGGAGCTGGATGTTCTCCCATACCGCGTCCCAGTCGTTCTTCCACTCCCGGACGTTGTCCGCGATCCTGTTGAGGATGACGGACTCACCGTTCAGCAGGGTCTCGGTCGGCACCAGTTTATCCTGCTCCGCGTCGTACCGCATCAGGTCCACGAAGCCGTTCTCCCGCGCCGGGTCCTCGGTCCAGTCCTTCCGGACCTCGGTGATACCGGTCACACGGCGGAACCGGTCTGTCCCAGAGGGACTACGCAGCCGGTTGGCGGAGACGATGATGTCCGTCGCCTTGAACGAGGTCGCCGGTACACCGAGATCGTTCACCACCCTGTCGAACACCGCGTACGCGTCCTCGCCGTGGATCGTACCGCCGACAAAGTTGGCGACGGCCCCGATACGCATCGCCTCGTACAATGCTTTTGCCTCGTCGCTCCGGACCTCGCCCAGCACGAGTGCGGAATCGCCCAGCCGGAGCGATGTCCTGATGGCCTCGTCCGCGGGCAGCTCTGACTCGACCTGGGTGATGACTGACCGGCTCTTCATCCGCTCCGCGTTGTACCCGATGTCCTGCAGGGCGGGAACAGGGAGTTCGAGCGTGTCCTCGACCGTGACCAGCCGTGTCTTCTTCATCAGTTCGAGGAGGGACGCACCCATCAGCGAGGTCTTTCCCGCGGAGCGCGTCCCGGAGATGAGCATGGTCCGGCCGCCGTCGATCAGGAAGCTCATCAACGCGGCGGCGAGCGGGTTGAAATAGTCGTTGTCGATAAACAAGGGGTAGGTCCACGGCTCGTCTCGGTGCCGGCGGAACGCGAACCCGAGGCCTTCCGGCGACAGGTTCTCCTGGATCACCGCCACACGTGCACGGCCGCCGGGCACCTCCATCTCCGTATCCAGGACCGGGTTCGCCTCGTCCAGCGGCCGCCCGCTCTGTATCCGGAACCGTGTCGCCCACGACTCCGCGTCCTCCCGCGTCGGCACGAGGTTGGTGCGGCACTCCTCGTAGTCCGCATGGAAGATGAATACCGGTTCCATCCCGACCGGCGAGTTCACGTACACGTCCTGAATCCGCGTATCCGCGAACAGCAGTTCGAGGACGCCCAGCCCGGCGGTGTACCGTGTCAGGATGTCGGTGAGGTTGTCCAGTTCTTCCGAGGAGAGCGACGTGTTCATCTGGTCCGCGATATCGACCAGCATGTCGCGGCCGATGTTGGCGAACACGTCCCGCATCCGCTCCGGCTTCGCAAATTCTTCCGATGCCGGCCGGTGCTCGCCCATGTACCGGCGTGCCGCGTCCAGTATCGTGTATTTCTCCTCGGACAGGTCGAATTCTGGCGGGGTCATGTGGTAGATGCGCTGGGCCTCGTCCGGCACCCGGTATATCTCCACTTCCACGTCGTTCCCGATGGTGTACCGGTCGATCTCCTCGCCCTGCTCCGGCGGCAGCGACATGTACTTGGTAAGCATGAAGTTCGGCCGGACCAGCGGGTGGAACATCTCCCTGTAGAGCGCACGGTCGCCGACATGGTACCCTGTCACGTGCTCCTGCGCCTGCTGCACCATCTGCGTCTCCTCGAGGCGCTGTTTCAGTGGCTGGAGGATGTCATGGATGTAGAACTTGTAGCACCGTTTCGTCTCCGGGTACGCGTCCTCCATCTCCTCTTTCTTGTGCCGGATTTCACGGCGGAGCTTGACGTACGCGCCCACCGGGTCCTGCCGGAGGTCGTTGGTGACAAGTTCCTGCAGGTCCTGCCGCCACACCGGGTAGTACTTCTCGCATTTCTTCGCCCGCAGGTTCTCCTTCGCGAGGTACCCGCCGCGGGTGATGTCCTGGATGGCCTGCGCCACCTCCTGCAGCAGCTCGGTCTGCTCCTCCGGGTACTCGTATTCACGGGAGGCGGACAGGACGATGGAGGACGCCCCACCGACTTCACGCAAGATATCGATGACGCGGGCCATCACTTCGGGATAGTCCTCGACCGACGGCCCGTACACGCTTCCCAGCGCGTTGACCCGGATCGTCCCGGACTCGTCGTCGTACTCGTACTCCCACGTGTCAAGATCCTCGACCGCCATGCCACGGTTCTCGGCTGCCGACCTATTATACTTTTGCCGTGGCGCCGGTTTCCGTGGAGACAGCGGTGGGAACAATATAAGTAAGGCTCCACAACGGTGGCACATGGCGCAGCAGGAGACGATGACCGAGGTCGTCCAGCGGATGAAGGAGTTCAACCGGCGGATCCGTGACCTGGAGGAGAACGTCCGGAACCTCAACGCACGGGTGAACACGGTCGAGGACACGCTGCTCGAACGGACGAAAGCGTTAAATAGCGAGGTCTCGGATGTTGAAAGTAATATTGAAAGCCTGCAGGACCGGGCGGCCAACCTCGAGGTCGATATCAAGAACCTGCAGCGCAACCTCCGTAAAACCGTGACAAAACGGGAAATCAGCGAAATCGAGAACTACCTCAACCTGATGGACCCCGTCAGCAGTTCGTTCGTGACGGAGAGCGAGGTTGAGGATATGCTCGAGGAACAAGGATCCGGCGGCGTGTCAAAGTACGAGGTAAATCGAATGATCGAACGCAAGCTTGACGAACTGGAGGAGGACGAATAATGGGTGTTCTCGACCGGTTCCGGGGCGGTGAAGAGGGAGAGGCGGAGGGCCGTGGCCGGCCGCCCGTGGACGAGGTCCGGCGGTTAAGCGACGACGGCTACGCGGAGAGCGAGATAACGGAACAGCTGCGGGACCGCGGGTATTCCTACGGTGAGATCAACGAGGCGATCAACCAGGCCGTCCAGGAACGGACCGTTGAACGTGGACAGTCTGGCGGCCAGCAGGCGGCGCCGCGGAACACAGGGCAGTCCCCCGCTCCAGGAGCGACGGGCGGCCAGTCCACCGCGCAGGCACCTGCCCCCCAGGAGGAACAGTCACCCGCTGCACCGGTGGAGCAACCCGCCCCGCAGCAACCGCAGCAGGAACCGGAGCCGGCGGAACCGGAGGAACCCCCCGAGGACGATGACTCCGGGTTCGGCGAACCGTCGGGCGTGTCGATGGAGGAGGAAGAGCTGATCGAGACGATCGTCTCCGAGCATTTCACGGACGTGGAGGACGAGTTCAATACCGTGTACAGCGAACTTGATAGCCTGCAGGGCCGGGTCGCAGATCTGGAGGACCGTGTGGAGGAGCTGGAGATCAGGGAGGACGAGGACCAGCAGGAAGTCGTGCAGAAGGTGGAGGAGATCGAGGACTACCTGGCCGAGTCACAGTCCCGGATCGGGGGGATGGAGAAGGCGTTCGAACAGGTGCTGCCGTCGCTTGTCGAGAATACGCGTGAACTGTCGGCACTGGTCAAGGAGATGCAGGAAGAGTAGCTTATTCTCCGCCGCCCATCGACCGGATGACGTAGCCGATGACCGCGATCGTGGCGATCGTCAGGATGAAATTCATGAAGTCGTCCGTCAGCTCGAACCCGATGTCCATGGACCCGAACAGTGGGACGCCGACGATTATCAGGAGGGCAACGACACCGATGACCATCAACCGCTGCGCCCGCTCGTCCATCTCACCGCCTACCTCGACGCCCAGCATCCCCATCAGCATCATACCGCCGAGGACGAGGACGACCAGAACGGCGAGTGCGGCGAAGAACTGTGGGAAGATGCTGAACGGGATGAACGTATAGATACCGAGCGTGGTCAGGAACGCGAGTGCGATGGCTGCGGTCCCGTTGACGGATTCTTCGTCGCTGATCGTCCCGGTCTTCATCAGCAGGCCGTAGTACACGGCCATGAAGAACAGGATAGGGAGGCCGAACTCGAAGAACCCGATGGACTGCAGGTTCTGGAACAATAACTCGAATCCAGGCGTTGCCATCGTCCTACAACGAATTAAATACTATCTGCTTTTATATGTGGCGGTTCTATTCGCCTTCTTCGCCACCGCCGCCTTCCTCGCCACCGGTCACCCACCAGACGAGACCGACGATAAGGACGACAACGACGAGCAGGATGAACAGGTCATTACTGAAGAAGCCGAGGTTTCCTACCTCGGACTGTGCGGCAGAGATTTCAAGCCACTGGAGGCCGCCCCAGCCGATGAACGCGGTCACCGCTGCGAGACCGCCCAGCACGAAGAACGCGCGTTTAGCGTTATCACCGAACGCCCACTCTCCTTCATATCCTCCGAGCCCGGCCGCCATCACGACGACGAGCAGGCCTGACGCGATGACTGCGAACGCGCCGAAGAACTGGAACAGGAATACCTCCAGTGTCGGCCCGCTCACGTATCCCTGCAGGATTGCGGCGTCGACGAACAGTCCCGCGGTCACTGCGACGATCGCGCTGACCTGGTCGTTCTCGAATATCGATAACTTGGTAGTGAGACCGAATACAAGGGCGAACATGAGGAGGAACGGGGCGCCGTACTTGAAGAACCCGATATCCCAGAGCGACTGGATGCCGGAGCCGATCGTCCCCTGGTTCTGGGCTGCAGCGACCTGCACCATCAGGAACCCGGATGCAGCGGCACCGACCAGCTTCTGGGTTATATCCATTATCTATTGCCGTTTACCGTCCGCCCTGTTTAAATAAGTTTCTCCGCTGCCGTAGTTACTCCCGCTACTCTCCCGCGTTCCCGCCGCCGAACAGTGCCCAGCCGAGCAGCGCGAGGAGGCCGAGCACGACAACGACGTCAAGGTACCCCCCAAGCCCGCCGTATAGCGAAACGTCCTCCGGGAATACCAGCGAGAACCCGCCCCAGATGAGGAACAGGACTGCGGCAGCGGTCGCACCGATGACCCCCAGCCCCTTGACAAAGGCCGAGTCCGCAGTTGGCTGTCCAAATACGAGCGCGTATACGACCATCACCAGCACTAACCCGACCATCACGACTGCAACGGCGCCGAAAAAGTTGGAGAAGAACGCCCCGATGACGCCGCCAGGAGCGAATGCGAGCAGGAACAGGCCGACGAGTGAGGCGAACAGGGCGTGTAGCCTGCTCTGTCCGCCGCCGAACGGCTCCACCTTCTCCATCACACCATAGATGATCAGGAACGTCACCAGGAACGGGAGTACGTAGCCGTACACTCCTGTCCGCTCGGCAACACCGATCCACGCCTCAATCCCACTGACAATCAGGTATCACCTCACTCCCTCACCTACGAAATCAGTTTTTGAAGCAGGCCTTCCTGATATGCCTTCACCCCGAGTGCTACCGCCCCGGCCACAACAGCCAATATCAGCAGCACCCAGAACGCTCCCGATATATATCCGGTCACGGTGCTTCCCATCGCCTGGATTTCCTCAGGGAGGATCTCCATTCGCGTCACACCGATACCAAGCAGGAAAATACCGAATATCGCGATGAGGAACCCGGTCCCACCGCCCATACCGGTCCCGCGTTTGAACATCTTCCAGCCGAATATGAGGATGAGCCCCCAGAACACCGCAAGTATGAGGAAGGTCTGTGACCCTGAGAGTCCCACGTATACGAGCACGGCGACGGTACCACCGGCGAGGTGCTCTCGTAAGGTGAAACCGGTCTCCGCACCCGTCACGAAGTTGTTTAGCGCGTAGACAGAGAGGAAGTAGGCCAGGATTCCCATCCACAGCGGGGACTCGAGGAGTGGATCGAGCGGAGTGCCTGTAAGGCCGGGCGCGGAAACACCTGTCTGACCCAGTCCGAACAACGCCAGTAACGTCTCAGAGATTATCTTGTACCCGCCAGAGGGGACGATGAACAGCGCGATAAGAACGCCGAGCAGGGATGCCTGGCGCCGGTTGAACACTTCGATGGTCTGTAGCCCGGCCACCAGGAGGATGGCGACAATCGCGAACGGGATGAAGACGCTGAAAATAAGTCCAGACAGCCCTGTTACCTGCGCCCCCTGCGGGAGGAAATACGTGTTTAACATCTGGGCGAACCGGCCCCCGCCACCGTACTGTGCAGCAGCTAGCACGGAAAACGAGGCAGTGACCGCCGTTACCGCCGCCGCCTTCGCCACGTTCCTACGTCCGGAGACGCCCATACAGACCGATTTACTCCTACCTCTATTTAAACCTTGAGAGATTCTCTACCGGTCAGCCGCTAACCGTTCATAAATCGGCCTGAGGTCGGATCCCATGTCGTTGTCGCCGACACCGTCCCCGACCGCCTTGTCGTACACCTTGGCGCCGGAAACGTTGCGGCTGATGAACTCCTTCACGACACCTGAGACGCCGTCTTCGCCGACATCTATACTGGCCCCCCGCTTGCCAGGACCCTCGTAGTCTCCAATATCAGGATCCTCCGTCGTGGTTACTTGGACCGCGTACGTACCGCCCTGGACCTCATCTCCGACCGAGGTTTCTGGCGTGACGTACACGTTGCTAGAATCCCGGACTGTAACGTCTCCCTTCCCCGTATTGAACGTTGTCACCGCGCCCTGAGCGGGATCGTAGTCTGGAATAACTGTCCCGTCCGGCATCTTCTGTTCACCGGTCTGTTCGTATACCGCCACCTCGAACTGGTCGAGGTACTCTGAGACGTATCGTTCTGCATCGTCGCCGGTGAACTTGTAGACTTCGGTATCCCTTCCGGCACCGCCAGTCATCGCATCGGCTGCACCGAGAAGAAGGTCTTTCACTCCCGGATTCTTCCCCATACGACCGTCTTCCGACGGTTCGAGGATCTTCATCGCGACATCCATCTCATCATCCGACATTCTTGTTACCACCTATAAGGAACAATTACATTCATTGTTTATAAAGTTTTGTGTTTGGGGTTGAGCGATTACCGGTAGAACCCGCCAAATCTGGGCAGCTCGCTGCTAATTCCCGGTGCCCTGTCCTATCACGTGGCCCAAAACACCGGCAGCAGTTCCACTCAGGAGATGCTCCATCCCGAAATTCGCCGCCGCACGCAGCTGTTGGGGCTCATCCTTCTTGCTGCGCGCCCACCGCTGCGCCATGGTAGGCGGCGTACCGTCCTCTTCCGGCGCGTTCTCGCCCCACACGCCCGGGTTCTTCCCAGCAATAACCGGGTGCGTATCGATCTTGTGCATCGTCGAACGGGCGGCCTTCGCACCGTCGACCGCGAGATCCTTCCAGGTGTCGTAGTACCCTTCCGAATCTCCTGAACCGGCAAGCCGTGGAATCTCGATCTCGTCGTACCGCGACCCGGCAGCGGCGGCGCGTGTATCCCCGTCTATCCATCCCTCGACCCACAGCGATTCTCCCGGATCGAGCGAGACCCTGTTACCGGCTGCGCGCGAGCCGACGAAGTCCATCGGCATGAAAATCGAGTTCCCGAATACTTTCCGCTCGTCCGGGTCCATATCCAGTTCCACATCGAGTTCTTCCTTGATACTGTCGAAGTCTGGAATCTTCTCCCCCGAATCTTCGTCGTCACCGAGCGTCCGATATTCCGTGAACACGGCCGCATCGAAGGTCTGATCGAGGTCTGTAAGGTACTCGTTGACATATTCTGCACTGTCCCGGCCTGTCACTTTGACGTATGCTTCCTGTTCTTCTCCACCCAGGCGGTATCCGAGCCTGTCCCACCACCCAGCCGGATCGTACTCTGTCGTCACGATGTCGAAATCGACATCCAGTTCGCGGACGTCGGGACCGTCCTCACCGTCACCATCGTCGTCCCCGTCTCCGTCCTCGTCCTCGCTGAGTGCCTCGGCTATCGCCGCGAGGCCCTCGCCGATCGGCGTCGTGTCCGTTCCGTCGACGTCGACGTTGGACGCGGCCGCATCCCCGCCAGTGGCTTCAGCGCCAAAATCTGCGTCTTCCAGCGCCTCAAGGAGGGATTCGATATCGTCAAACCCGCTGATATCTACCGAGTCCGGTATCCCTTCGATGTAAAGCCGGCCGTCTTCGACCGCTATCGTGGCATCGTCGTCGAGAAGATCACTGAGTTCATCAGGGACGCTGCCGCCGTACAGGTTCAGCTCTTCGATCCCTGTCGCCTCTGCATGGGGGCCAGCCGGTCCGTCACCCCCCGTATCAGGGCCTGTCGGCGGTTCCTCGCCGCCGAGAAGGTCGTCCAGCGTGTCATAGAGCCAGTCCTCGTATCCCTCGTGCTCCCGGATAGTATCGCCTATATCCTGGATGTCCTGCTGGAGCGGTTCCAGGTCGCTCTCTGTATCACCGACATACCGGAGCACCGCCTCAACAGCCCCGAGATCGACGCCCCTGACCTGGTACCCCCAGCGCTGCTCCGCGTCGGACGGGCCCAGGGCCGCTGCCTCATCTAATACATCCTGTACAAACTCGTCGTATGCCTGTGAACCGAGTTCCGGGATCTCGTCCGGCCCGCGGTCCTGTACGGTGAGTCCGTGGACGATCCAGAACGCGTCCTGCAGTGTATCGCTGTCGTGCGGGTATGCCTCCTGGTCCACCAGGTCCTCATATATCTCATCGGCACGCTCCCCGATATCTCCCTCTCCGTACTCCGAGACGAGTTCGGCCGCCTGCTCCAGCGGATCGTCGTACTGGTCCAGCGCCCGGCTCTCCCCCCGGAGATCCTTCATCATGAGGCCGAACGATAGCAGGTTGGTATCGTATTGTCGACTCATCAATCTACTGTTATCATTTAACAGTAACAATATAAAAAGGTTGTGGTGGGGCGGGCGACCCCGGCCGCATCAACCGGCCCCGGCGGGCAACTATAGGCCCTATATTCGCCATATTTGCGGTACTGCCGACGATTTTAAAAATGTTTGTTCCTGTTGTCACTTCATGGTGAAATCATGCCTAACTGGCGTAACTGGATTGAACAGCTAGGAAACTCCCGGAACAAACAGACCGAAACGGATGCATCCGCCCCGATCACGGATGCTGACAGCGATAAACCCCTTATGACGGACGGAAGCGGAGAGTCACCGTCCGACGAGGAACGGACACATGAAGAGGCCCGCGACGACGATGTCGCTTCTGCTGCAGAGGCACACGGCTCTGGAGAGACAGGTGAGGGCGACGGTGATACCCCTGACGAGCCTGTGACACCTCCGACAGACGACAGCACGCCCGACCAGGAAGTCCCGCCGCTCGACAAGGCGGAAGAGATCGTCGACGAGATGAGCACAGAGGAACGTGTCGAACTGGTCCGGCACACGACAGAAGTGGCTGTCGACGACGTCGGCGGTGACGGCGACGACGCAGGAACGGCCGCGTTCTTTGACCAGCAGAAGACGGTCGCGGACATCGTGCAGGACGCGAACGTCGAAGGACTCCAGTCCGGAATGCACGAAGAGGCGCGCAACGACTACGCCCGAGAGACCCTGAACAGGGACACCAACCGGACATACAGTGAAGACGACGCGATGGACGAGGACCGGTTCCTCGACAACCACTACGACGAAGAGACCGACTTCGACGCCACGCTCCTGGAACGCTCTGTTGTCCCCCGGCTATCGGCGGACGACACGACGACCGCTGACCTTGCGGACGAAGCCGGGTCGGGCCGGAGCCTCGGTGAAGTACCGGAAGGACAGTACGAGCACCGGCTCGTCCTGGACGCGATCCACACGCATGAAAACTTTGGGAGCATCGTCGACCCCGATGACGGGGACGTCACCTCCATCATCGAGCACCGTGCGACCGTGTACGAGCTCGCCGACGATGTGGCTGCTGCGACCGAGGACGAAATCCAGCAGACCGTCCGGGAAGCGCAGATGGCGCCGACAGAGGCGAAGAAGCACGAGATCGAGAGCCAGGATCGGCGACTGCTGCGGGACTACGACCGGCTCCTGACGGACATGGACCAGACCGTGGAGCAGACGGCAGAGACCATCGACAGCTTCTACGAGGAAGAGATCGAGCTTGCCGACCGACTGCATGATGTCCAGCAGGAGATGGCCGAGATGCTCGGCCAGAACGGCCTGCTTCACGAGATCTCTGTCGATCTCCGGATGGAGAAGAACCAGGGATTCTCCACAGAAGACCAGTACAAGCCGGAGACCGCTTCGACAGACCGGCTTGACCAGTGGTACGACGCACTGGACGCGAAGATGGACCGGCTCGGCGACGGGTTCAGCTCCGGCGGCATGCTGGACGACATCGTCAGTGCGGCGAACCGGTTCCACGAAGTTGTGGCGGAGGTCGACCAGTACGACGACGCGCTCAGCGTCGACCAGCCAGACCAGCTGGCCGACCACGAGCGACTCGACTCCTTCGCTGCAGAGGTCACGGACCGTTCAGACACGGTCGCCGAGTACACCCAGCACCTCAACGAGGCGCTGGACGCCGGGTACCTCCACCAGGACGCCCGGTTCAGTGCAGGCGACCAGCTCAGCCTCTCCGACGACGTTGAGGCTGTAGCGACCTACACGCAGGAGATCGTCGACGCACGGGAGAACAGCGACCTGAACGATGAAGCCACCTACGAACGGGTGAGCGACATCGTCACCGGCAACTACCAGGTCGAGGTTGACGGCCAGACCGTCGACCCGCTCCCGGACGTCCATCAGCGACTCGCGTAGAAAAACCAACGAGGGAGGCGCCGTCCTCCCTCTTCCCTTCCTTTATTTTTCTCCTATCTTTCCCAGTTCTTCCCCGATCTCCACCCAGCTCCATCCCCATACCACTGCCTCGAACGCACGGACCATGTCACCGTCAGCCTCGAAATGGTCCGCGTCCTCGAGATAGGCGCGGGCGTTCTCCAGGATCACCGTTCCGTCCCCGTCCACCGCTTCGACCTCGGAGATCCGTTGCTGCAGTTTTCCCCGCCACTTGTCCGTCTCCTCCTCCAGTCGTTCCGCTGTGTCCGTCATTCCTGCGCCTCCAGCACGTCCAGTTTGCCCTGCAGGTAGTAGTACCGGCGTTCGTACTCCGCCCGCCCGATCTCCCCGTTCTCGTACTGGCGTTCAAGGTCGACCAGCTCGGTCTCGATACTCTCCTTGTCCGTCACGGTCTCTTCATGGGATTCCCGGCCGAGCATCAGGTTCTCGTACCGGTCCGGGTGTCGCAGCCCCAGCATCGTCACCACTTTGTCCGTCCCGGTCAAGTGCAGGTGGAGGTCGCCCACATCCACCAGCTGCTCCCACGGCGGGCTCTCGGAGGAGATGTCTGTAATCTCCTCGTACAGCACATCCTCCTGCTGGATGGTGTGCCGCCCGGTCCGCACCTTCACCCGTTCGGAGTTGAACTCGTACTCGTAGGTGTGACGGTTGATCTCCGCCTGCAGCGCCTTCCCCAGGAACGGGAGGGTCAGTACGAGCAGGTACAGCGGGTTGAACGGGAGGACGTCGAGGTACCCGTACGCAGTAAGGACGAGGACAGCGACCGCGATGAGGAGTGCCGGCACACCGAACTTCACGTACTTGTAGAAGAAGTGCGGTGACAGTGGTGACGGCCGCTTCGTCTGGGGCAGCTCCATGCCAGAGGCTTGGCGGCGGCGGTTCTTAAACGTGTTCCAGGCGCTCCGCCTCGTTGTCGCTGAGGTCGCCCGGCACTATTATCGCGGCGGGCGTCCCGAACCGGTCCGCCGCTATCTCATCGATCTCACCGACCGCGATCTGCTGGTCCGCGGTGCCGACCCGGTCGCACACGACGACGTCGCCTGAAATCTCATCGTCGAGGAGTGGGAGCGCCTCGTCAACTGTCATCCCGATATCGAGCAGGACCAGGGTGTGCAGCCCTGCTTCCCTGTTCCCCCGGACGGCGTCGAACACCGATCCCGGTACCTCGCCGTTCTGGACGGTGAGTGTAGTGGTGCGGCCGAACTTGTACACGGAGAGACCGGTCTGTGCGACCACGGTCAGGATGGACGGGGCGTGCACCACCTCGACGGCGATGCCGCGGTCCCGGGCACGGAACAGCAGGTCCTGGTGGGTGGTCGCGGCCAGCGGGTCGCCCGACACAAGAAACACGACATCCCTGTCGGCAGCGTCCTGGACGACACGGTCCTCGTCCTCGACCGCGGCCCGGTCCAGTACCGTGATCTCTGTCCCTGTCCGTTCCGCCAGTGCGTCGAGGTCGTAGTCGATGCTGTTGGTGTACAGCTCCGCGTACGCTGCATCCGCGGCTTCCAGCGCGTCGATGCCGCGGACTGCGATATCGCCGTCGCGGAGGCCGAGCCCGACCAGGTGTAACATGGGTGCAGGAGTGTGGGAGAGGCTTAAATGCGTGGACAGGGTCACCGGCCGTGCTCAAGCCGGGCCGCGAGTTCGTCCGGGAGGCCTGCACCGCGTACAGCCTCCTGCACCTCCGCCACAGGGTACTCGACGCGGTGGATATCGGCGGTCTGTTCCGCCAGGTCGACGACAGCGTACGCGGCACGGGGGTCGCCGTCCCGCGGCTGCCCGACGCTGCCAGGGTTCACCACCAGCGTGTCGGCCACGGTCTTCGCGAACGGGACGTGGGTGTGGCCGAGCAAGAGGATGTCCGCGTCGATGTTCTGCTCCTGCAGGAACTGTTCCGATACCGTGTCCGGGTAGACGTATTCTTCCACCGGGGCACGCGGCGAGCCGTGCGCCACCAGCACATCCACGCCGTGGACAGCTTCGCGGCGGGTGTACGGCAGCTTCTCCAGGAACGCCCTGGTGTCGTCGGCGATGGCCTCGGTCGTCCACCGGGCAGCAGTGGCAGCGGCACCTGCCATTCCAAACGTCGACCCGGTGATGATCGCCTCATCGTGGTTGCCGCGTACAGCGAGAAACCCCTGTTCCCTGGCTATCCCGACCACGTCGTCCGGCCACGGGTAGTATCCGGTCAGGTCGCCGCAACAGATGACCGTGTCCGCACCGGGCGCGTCGTCCAGCACCGCCTCAAGCGCCGGGAGATTCCCGTGAATATCTGACACGACCAGCATACCCTTACCTGTGGACCGGGCGCTTTAAACCGTCAGCGGGGCCGCCACGCTGCGGCGACCGTGATCTCTGCAGCGGTACACGTCCTACACATCGCGTCCACCGATAACCACGCCTGGAAGGCCGGACAGCATCGGGATCTTCTTGTCGGCGCAGGAGCTGCAGACCGTGTGATCCCGGCCGGCCATCTTGACCTCTTCGACATCCTGGGTTGCCACGAGGCAGCCACAAATTCTGCACATTCCCACAGTTCTCACCGTTTACACTATACGCATCCTGTAATCATATATCTAACCTCGAACATATGTTCGCAATATGTTTAACTGTTGGGTGGGTGTGTGGACACATGGACATCGACGAAACTGACCTCGCGATCATCGAGTACCTCCAGAAGGACGGACGGGCATCGTTACGGGAGCTAGCGGACGAACTGGATCTGTCACCATCCACGGTCAGCAACCGGTTCCACGAGCTGGAATCGAACGGTGTCATCGACGGGTTCCAGCCGAAGCTCGACTACGAGGAGATCGGGTTCGGTATCACCGCGGTCGTCGACATCGGCGTCGAGGCCGGGTACAAGGACGAGCTGGTCCCTGACATGTCGGAGCGGGACGAGATCCTGTCCGAGTTCGTCGTGACCGGTGACACGGACATCGTCCTCATCTGCAAGTTCGTGGACCGGCAGCACATGTACGACTTCATCCGCGACCTGCAGCAGGAGGGCGGGATCGCGGACACGAAGACGAAAGTGGTGCTGGACGCGGTCACGGAGTACGGCTCCGTGTCCGTCCGGGACGCGCTGCAGCAGTGACCCTTTAACTGTTCGGGAACAGGCACCGGCATGGACCTGAAAGACCGGCTGGAGGGCTCGTTGACGGAGGACGAGCTGGAGCACCTTGTCACGTCGTACGATATCGTCGGCGACATCGCCATCATCAAGGTGCCGGAGGAGCTGGAGGCGAAGAAGGATGTCATCGGGGAGGCAGTGCTGGAGCAGCACACCAACGTCAACACCGTTCTCCGGAAGACCGGGGAGCGGTCGGGCGAGTACCGCGTCGCCGAGTATGAACTGTTGCGCGGCGACGCGACAGACACGATCCACAAGGAGCACGGCTGCCGGTTCGCCCTGGACCCGACCGCGGTGTACTTCTCCGAGCGGCTCGGCCACGAGCGGGAGCGCGTGGTTGAACAGGCTGCAGAAGGGGAGACTGTGGTCGACATGTTCGCCGGTGTCGGCCCGTTCACCGTCCAGCTGGCACGGAACGCTGGCGTTGAGATGGTGTACGCGTTCGAGGTGAACCCGGCGGCGGTCGACTACCTGGAACAGAACGTGGAGCTGAACAACGTTGAAGACCGGGTCGAGGTCTTCGGCGGCGATGTCCGGGACAACCTTCCAGAACTGGGTGTGCAGGCGGACCGGGTCGTGATGAACCTGCCGGAGAGCAGCGACGAGTTCGTCGACCTCGCGCTGGACCATGTGAACGAGGGCGGCGTTATCCACTTCTACCGGTTCGTACCGAAGGACGAGCTGTGGGACGAAGCGGAGATGCACGTGGAGCAGCTGTTCGCCGAGCACGGCGCAACGGTAGAGATCGAGGAGTCAGTTGTCTGCGGCCACTACAACCCGGCCGTAGAACGGGTGTGCTTCGATGTACGGGTTGAAAACACCGGGTAAGAGCGGGCGCGGCCGAGTAGCGACAGATTTAAAACTTGGTCTGATTTAAAAGTAACAACATGGCTACGGTGCGGCACCGGGCCCTTCTCACCCTGTTCTGCCTCTCCGTGATATTCAGCGGTACAGCGGCGGCCGATGCCAACGTCGACATCCTCGATATAGAGGCGCCTGATTTCGTTGAGAGCGGTGACACCGCGCGTATCGCCGCGACCGTGAAGAACACGGACGACGAGGACGCGTACCACATGGAGGTGAAGGCCGAGGGGTTCAACCAGGTGAAGGAGGAGAACCTCTGGGGGCTGGACCCTGGCGAGGAGGACCGGGTTATCTTCTACCTCGACACGCCGACCGACCGGGAGGGGACGCACGAAGTCACGCTCTCGGTCCAGTCGCGTGACCGGGACGGCCGCGTCATCGGCGGGGAGCAGCGGAACGTGTCCATCGATGTCGGGGAGAGCGGTACCATCGTCGAACCAGAGGAGGGTGATCTCCGTATCAAGTCTGTGTCGATGCCTGCAACGGTGATGGCTGGCCAGACCGCGACAGTCGATGTCACTGTCCGGAATACAGGAGACAGGGACATGAGCCAGCTCCATGTCGCCGTCGACGCGTTCGGGAGGACGATGACTGAAGAGGTCGGCCGTCTCGACGGAACGTCCACGCGGACAGTGCCGATCGAACTCTCCGTCCCTGCCGCCACCCGGGACCGGGAGACCATCAGGATCGAGGCGTCAACGTTCCGGGACAGGGACAGTATGAACGCCACCCTGGTCGTGTCCCGGGTCCATGCCACGATGAACCTGCGACAGAGCGAGGTCACGGTCGGCGACCACGTCACCGTCTCCGGGATATTGAGCAGGCGGAACACCCGTGCCGACCTCTACTACGGGGGGCGGTTCGAGGCGCCGGTGTTCTCTGACGAGGGCGGCCACTATACCCATACCATCATCCCTGAACGGGCTGGCGTGCATCGGGTGACGCTGCGGGTCGGCACGGCCGAAGTGGAGAAGTTCCTGACGGTGGAGCCGGAGCTCGATATCAGTGAGGTCTCCGTCCCAGAGCGGGCCGGGGCCGGCAGCATCTTCGATGTCTGCAGCCGCGTCAGCCGGTCGGAGAGCGGCGAGGTCACGCTCCGGCTCCTCGTCGACGGCCAGCTCAGGAAGACTGAAACCGTCTCGGTCGCCAGGGAGACGGAACACTGTTTCTCCACCTCCGTCTCGTCCAGCGGCGACCACACCGTCAGGGTCGAGGCGTCCGCAGGCGCAGCGTCAGCGTCCGCGGAGCGGACGGTCCAGACCGTTGATACCGGTATCTCGACAGAGGTCTTCCCTGACCAGCTCACCCTGACGCAGGGGCAGGCCGGCGTCTTCCAGGTCCGTATCGACAACGACCGGCTCGCGGCACGGCAGTTCGATATCAGTGTCGACGGGTTCGAGGATCTATCGATCCAGTCCCCCGGTACCGTGAACCTCAGGGCGGGGGGATCGACCACGGCAGTCGTCCGCGCCGTCCCGGACGAGACCGGGCGGTACACGGGGACGATAACTGTTTCGAACAAGGACACCGTGCTCACCGAGGCACAGGTCGAGGTGCTCGCCGTCGAGAACCCCGCGCTCAAGAACCCGGTCATCGGGGGCGCGGCACAGTGGGCATCAGACACGAGGGCACAGTTCACAGAGCTCGGGCAACGCGAGAAATGGGCTGTCATCGGCGCCGGCGGGATCGTCCTGCTCCTCATCCTCCTCTACTGGCGCAGACGGCGGAGAGAGGTTATCGAGCCCCAGTACTGAACGTATTTAACTATTGTGGCGTAGATAAATTCCTATGAAGCGTGTCCTCCCCCTGTTCGCCGTTCTCCTCCTTGTCCCGCTTGCAGCTGCTGGGACACCGCAGCTATCCGTGAACACGGGGAACGGGCAGGCGTGTCCGACCGGGAGCGGCCAGTACACCGTCCAGCTACATAACCCCGGCCCGGCGGGAGACAGGTACACGATAGATGTTGAGGGGCCGTGGACAGGTGCGTCCACCCTCCCGACAGACACAGTCCGGATCGACCCCGGAGGGACGGAACGCATCCCGCTGTGGGTACAGGCACCGAAGACCGCCGCACCGGGAGAGCACCAGTTCACCGTGTCCGCAACCTCCTCCAACAACGGGGATACAGCAATCGAACCCGGCACGTTGAACGTCCTCAGCTGTCGCTCCGTCGCGCTCGAAACAGTGGAGGACCGGCAGCAGGTATGCCGCGGCGACGAGGCAGTGTATAGGATCGATATCGAGAACCAGGGGCAGGTCGAGGAGACCTATGAACTGTCCGCTGATGCGGGACAGCTCTCCACCGACACCGTCACACTCGATTCCGGCGACGAACAGACGGTGACGCTGACCCTGTCAAGCACCGAGGAGATGGACAGAACTGTCCGGGTCCGCGCGGACTCTACAACCAGTTATGCAACGGATACCACTGACATCGAATTTGTAGCAGAGGCGTGCCGGGACGTAGACGTGTCCGTCGCCCCGGAGACCGCGTCCCTGTGCAACTCGGACGACTTCCTGCTTACAGCGACCGTCGCCAACAACGGCCGTATCAATGATACGTACCGCGTTGCGATCGGCGGGGAGACACGGAACGTCTCCGTGGCCGCCGGGCAGACTGTAACCGTGGAGGAGTCGATCCCGGCCGCGGACATCACCGGGAACATCCAGGTCTCCGCAACATCGACCAGCCTCGCCCGCGTGCAGGACTCCGCGATGTCGGAGGTCAGTATCGACAGGTGCCACGACCTCTCCCTTGAACCGGTGACGACCGCCCCCGAGGCAGGGAACCGGACGCTGGTCGAGTTCGCACTGACGAACAACGGTACACAGACGAATACGTACACCGTGGAGCTCGACGGGCCGGACTGGATGGACGCCGAGCCGGCCAACGTCTCGCTGGAGCCCAACGACACAGCACCAGTATACGTGTACATGGCGCCAGACTTCTTCGGCGACGGCACCTACACGGCGACGATGGTCGTCTCGGGACAGGGGGTGCGGAACACAGTACAGATGAACGCGACAGCCCGGAACGGTACCGTCACGCTTGAGATGGCCGGGACGCGGACGCCGGTCGGGCGCATCACCGGCCAGTCGTCTGGCATCGCCGCGGTCATCGTGACAGCGCTCATCCTCCTCATCGGCGGGTACTACTTCCTCCGGCGTGAAGAGGTCGGAGTGACGCCATCCACCCAGATGCGTGACTACCACAAGTCCGCGGACGACGTCCTCGACCAGAACACGAACACCGTGGTCAAGGGGCTGCGGGACGACAATCTCAGCGACGAGTTCCTGGAAGTGTTGATGGAGGAGGAGAAGCAGGGGAAGAACCGGAACACTGTTATCAACGAGATCAGGAACCAGCTGGAAGAGTAAACGAAGTTAAGTGTTCCACCCGGTTCTCTCCAGTATGGAGATCGATGCTGACCTCCACCTCCACGGCCTTCACTCCGGCGGGGTCTCGGACAGGATGGAGATCCCGGTGATCGCGGAGCAGGCCGACATCAAGGGACTGGACCTGGTCGGCACCGGTGACTGTCTCAACCCTGCGTGGCGCGACCACATCCAGGAGACGACAGAAGACCGTGGTAACGGGATCCTCGAAGCGGAGGACGGGACCACGTTCCTGCTGACCACGGAGGTCGAAGATACGGACCGTATCCACCACCTCCTCCTGTTCCCGTCGTTCGGCGCGGTCGAGGACGCATACGAGGATTTCAGCCGGTTTTCATCCGATATCGACGATGAGGGCCGACCGCGGCTGGACGTCAGCGGCGAGCGTATAGCCCAGATATGCGAGAGATATGGCGTCCTTATCGGTCCGGCGCACGCATTCACTCCGTGGACTGCTATATACAAGGAGTTCGACGCCCTGGAAGGTTGTTACGGGAACAGTACCGATGTGTTGTCCTTCCTCGAGCTCGGGCTGTCCGCAGACACCGCGCTGGCGGACTCGATCACGGCCCACCACGACCTGACGTTCGCCAGTTTCTCGGACGCACACTCGCCGTGGCCGCACCGGCTCGGCCGCGAGTTCACACGGTTTGAGGTGCAGGAACCGTCCTTCCGGGAGATCGAGAAGGCGTTCGACCGGGACGGGGGCCGCGGCACCACGCTGAACGCCGGGTTCAACCCGCGGGAAGGGAAGTACCACTGTACCGCGTGCATCGACTGCTACCAGCCGTACACGATGGAGCAGGCGCAGGAGTTCGGCTGGAACTGTGCGGAGTGCGGCGGGACGGTCAAGCAGGGTGTGCGGGACCGGATCCAGGAGCTGTCCGACACGGCGGTCGGTGACTCGCCGGGACACCGGCCGGACTATGTCCACCTGTTCCCACTGGCAGAGATCATACAGCACGTTGTCGGGCACGCCTCGCCCACGACCAAGACCGTGCAGGACATCTACGACCGGTTCCAGGAACAGTTTACGTCGGAGATCACGATGCTAACAGATACACCGATCGAGGAGCTGAAGTCGGTCAACCAGGAGGTCGGCGAGGCGGTACGGACGTTCCGGGAGGACGAGATCGTGATGGTTCCAGGCGGAGGCGGTGAGTACGGAGAGATGATTATCCCGAGCGACGAGGGAGAGAAAGAACGCATCGAGGAGAACCGGGCGGCGGAGCTGGAGTGCCGGTACGAACAGGTACAGGAACAGCTGGACGCGTTCTAAGCCAGAGAAGTTATTCACAGGTCAGTTCCTTCGTGTTCCCGTCGCTCCCGATAACCACTTCCGCGGTATCGTTTTCGCAGTCCTCGACGAAGGACACTGAGAAGAGCACTGTGTCTCCCACGCTCCACCGGCTGTCAGGTCCTCCGACCTCGAATACGGAGCCCCTGTTTACGCCGGTCTCCTTCTCTGTATCTCCCAGAGCGACCGTGCCTCTCACCTGTGTCCCTCCGTCAAACACGTTGGTGTCATAGGGCAGAGCCCCCTCGAAACACGTGGTCGTGAACGTCCTCGAAGCCCCTGTTTCCATCTCGCTGGGATCTATCTCCTCGTCGATGGGGAGACAGGCGACGGCCGGTTCGTCCGGGCAGCGTACATCGGCCAGCGATGCTCCGCCCTCCTCTGTCGGGATGGTGAGCGTACCGCCCCACAGCCACGGCTTTCCGTCCCACTCTATCCGCGTGTTCACTCTAACCTGCGGCGCACCGTTCCCGGTTCCACAGCCAAGATCCTCGTTGTCCCTTACCGACACGTCGAGCACTGTCCGCTCCCGCTCCTCGCCCTCTTCCTCGACGGTCTCCGTCCCCTTCTCTGCCGTCACCGAGTACTGTGTGCCGATATCGGGGTCGGCCACACTCCCACTCACGAGATCGACGGCGAAGACAGTGTCACCGGACAGCCTGCTTATCGCCTCTGTACTGCAGGTCACTCCTGTCGAACCCCCGCTTCGCCCGATGACAACGTCCAGCGACGTGTCAGCGCAGCCGTCTAACTCCGTCGCAGTGAACGGCACCGTCGTCCCTATCTCCTCCCCCGAGAAGCTGAACTGGGGCGGGTCCTCCGCAGGCGCCACCTTCCGACCGGACCCTTCATAGCTGACACGGGCCTCGCTGACCGGGCTGTCCCCGAAGAGGATGGTCGCATCGTACGTTACCCCTCCACTGAAACACGTCACAGACCGTTCCTGCTCTGACGAGCCGAGCTCCACCGACGCCGTGTCAGGTGGCAGGCACCCGAGCTGGAACGGCTCCTCTCCTCCCTCCCTGCACTCCCAGTCGCTGAGCGATATATCAACAGTGCCGGAGGCGTCCTCGGTGCCGGAAATCTCCTCCATCCGCGAATCCTGGTGTATCGTCGCTGACCCCCCGGCAACGTCGAGGGTCGCACGCGCGTCGCACTGGTCGCTGAAACCGGTACCTGCCCGTATCGTGGCCGTGATAGGCTCTCCCTCGTTCTTCCTCAACAGGACGCTGTACTCTGATGCATCTGCCGATGCATCGTCGTTGCGGCCCACAGTCAGCGTCACTGTCTCTCCCTCCCTGTCGTCCCCCTCGTCCCCATCGTCCACATCCACTGCGTCCCCGTCATCTGCCGGCGGCAGCTGCGCCTGTTCAAGCGTCTCAAGAGAGACGCCACCCGGCTGCCCACCGATCGTGAACCTGTTGGACACCCGTTCACGGTACCGGTATTCGAGAGAGATATCGATCGGGTACGACCGCTCCAGGTTGTCAGCATCCTCCGGCAGGGTGAACCCGTCCAGGGAGACGACGACCTGCCGGCGGCCGTCGACAAGATTTATGCGTTCCGTCTGCGACGACCCGTCACCACCAGAACACTGCGGACACGTCACCGTGACCTTGACGTCCTTCCCCTCGAACCTCCCACCGATGGTCTCTCCGTCGCCCACGTTACGGACGGTCACCGGGATGTCCATCGTTCCGTCGCTTCTGACCGTCTGCGGGCTCTGCATGTTGATCTCGGCCTTGACCGGGCCGGCATCGTTTTCGGTAGTGACCGGGCTCGGAGAGGATATCCTGCTGGGCGTCGTCACCGTCACCCGGGAACTGGCGTTCGTACTGTAATCGTACGCGACCTCCAGCCCTGCGTCGTACGAGTCGGTCGCGCCCGTGGACAGGTCGATAAGCTGCTGGCCCACATTCACACCTGACGTATCGCCGCCATAGTCTGTCCCGGCTGACGGCGGTACGCACTGCCAGCTATCGGTCGACTCGGGCGGCTCCCCTGCACCGATATCCGACGGGATGATACCGTTGTCGCCGACCAGCGGAGTCGGGCAGCGGCCGCTGACGTCGACGAACGGGCTTCCGAACGTGGAGGCCTCGATATTGGAGGCTTCCGCCGCGCCGGTGTTGGCCACACTCAGCCGGAACTGCAGCACCTCGTTCTCCTGGAACGTCGATTTCACCGGTTCGAACTGGACGGTGAGCCCGTCGTTGGGTGTTGTCCGTGTTGACTCCTCGCCGTCGGTGCCCCCGTCCGGGGCCGCGGTACACCCTGCAAGAAGGAGGACCACTACCAGCCCGGCAATGTAGTGACGGCGCATCGGATGCGTATGGGGGTTATACGTACATAAACATTGGTCGTTACTCTGCGCCCTGCACGCCGCGGACTGTTACCGTTGTCGATGTCTCCTCCTGGTACTCGTACCGGGCGGTGATACGGATATCCGCCGTCGTATCCACTGAAACGCCGTCCTCAGGCGTCTCCAGTGTACACGTCACGTCCGCCTCCTCGTCGACCGACACGGTGGTATCACACCCTGTCAGCGATATACCTCCTGTTGCACCGACGAGCTGCCCGGTCAGGTCGACCTGGCTGTTGATAACGCCGTCGCCAGCGTTTGTGATGGTGAGCGGGATCGTATGACTTGTCTCCCCCTGCGTCGGGATCGGTGTCTCCAGGTCTGTGGACATCTGGACCGGTCCGTCTGTCATCCCGGCCTCCACCGTGCTCTGTGACGTGGTAAAGCCCTCTGGCGACAGCGCCGCTGATATGGTCGCGGTCGTCTCGTAGACGTACGTTACCTGTGCTGTTGCATCGTATTCCTGCGACGTGTCCGTGTCAACGTCCGGCGGGCTCAGCGACCACTCGGCCACCGCGCTCTCTCCCGCCTGGCCGGCTGCCCGGTCAACCCCCTGCAGCGTCCCGATCGAACGGCTGCCGGATATCCAGGAGGGGCCGAACACCTGCGCCTCGATGCTCTCCGCGTCCGCCTGGCCCACGTTCTCCACCGACAGTTCCAGCGTCACCTCCTCAGTCTCGAGCGCGAAGGTCCCGAGCTGTTCGAAGGAGAGGGAGAGCCCGTCAGTCTCTGGCACCTCGTCCTCACCGCCGCCGAACAGGCCGTCCACCTGTCCAGGGGCACTGGTACAGCCTGCAAGGAGGAGTGTAGTGAAGAAGAGGAGGGTCAGGGTTCGCATCGTGGCCTCGGATGGGTGCCGACTGCTTTTCTATCTTACCCTGTCTGGTCGCCGGACAGTCCTTCTACCCGGAACGTTGTCTCGGTCGTCTCGAAATACGTGTAATCGAGGTCTGCTTCCAGCGTGAGCTGGGTGTCGAACACATCCTCACTGATCTCTGCCGTGCAGACGACCTGCCGCTCCGTCTGGCCACGCGGGAAACTGAAACTGGTCGACGTCCCGCCAGAACCGCCGCAGTCCGTTATCTCGGCCGTTTCCGAGTCCGCCGTCGGGAATTCAAGGGTGAGATCCACGTCTCCCCGATTACCGTTGATACCCTCCACGACCTTCCCACCGGCAACGTTCTGTACCACGACAGGGATCGATACTGTCACCGAGTCCTCACCCGGCGGCGGGGAGACCGGTTTCGGTGACTGGACCTCGATATCAGCCTTCAGCGGTCCTGCCGTGTTCTCTGTCGTGACGAGCTCGCTCCCGCCAGGGAAATCTTCACGCGGCATAACCCTGAACGCGGCTGATGCGTCGGTGTTGTAGTCGTATGCCGCCCGGACGCCTGCAGGGAATGAACGGGTCTCTCCCTGTCTCAGGTCGACAGGGTTGTCAGCCTGGTATGTCGCCGTTGCGATACCACCGGCCTGCTGGGCTTCACTGTCAACCCCGTCCAGCACGGTCTGGGAAAGATCCAGTTCGTCCCCGGCGATAAAGCTCGCACCGTACAGCCGCGCCTCCACGTTCTCGGCTACGCTCTGCCCGGTGTTCTGGGCGGTGAACTCGAGCACGATCTGCCCGTCTTCGAAATAGCTGCTCTGTAGCGACTGGAACGAGAGTGTGAGGCCGTCATCCTGTGTGATACGGTACCGTGTCTCCGGCTCATCATCGCCGTCAGAAGAAGATGGCAGCGCGGTGCATCCGGCCAGCGCTATGACCGCGACCAGTGACAGCGCAAACAGGTAACGATTCTCCATTATTAGCCCCTCACGACTTCGTCCAGCACTGATTGCCGTATTATCTGCAGGGTATTTATAAGTTATGTCAGCGAAGTGGCGACCACGGTGATGCGCGGGCTCTCCCGTCTCCAGGCACTTCTCCTCGGCGGCACGGTTATCCTAGCGACGGTATTGCTCGCTGCCGCCGCGTTTCCCTCCATCGTCTACGACCAGGTTATCTGGAAGTATGTTGTCGGCCCGGTCGTGGCAGATGCGGCGAACCAGGCGACGGCAACGTACCACGGCGTTGTCGCTGAGCGCGGGTACAACCTTGTCAACGAGGTCGTCTACGGGCTCATCGTCATCTACGCGATCACCGTCCTCTTCCACGTGTTACAGCGGTACGAGCTCGGCAGGGAGCGGGGATTCATCCTCTGGTTCGTCCCGTTCATCATCTTCGGCGGGCTGGTGCGCGTGGTGGAGGACGCGGCCATCCTCTCAGGGCCGTTACAGTATCTCTTCATATCACCGGTGATCTATGGAACGGTGGCCGCTATCGTGATCGTAACGCTTGCGGTCGCTGCAGTACTGGACCGGCGTGGCGTTGTCAGCGACTACAAGTCTGTCATCGCCGGCGGGGGGATAGTTGCCGTCGCCGCCACCACCCTCCTATTGGCCGGTGCTGAACCAGTAGCGGCGGCGTGGATGCTGCCGGCGGGGCTCGGACTGGCCGCGGTGCTGACAGCTGCAGCCGTAGCGGTGGCGTGGTACGGGCGCCGGTCCTGGGACGGGCTGTCGGCGGCTATGACCTGGGAAGGCGGGACAGTGCTCGGCGGGCATATGATCGATGGGAGCGCGACAGCGCTCTCCATCGCGGTACTTGGATACGGAGAGAAGCACCCGGTCTCAGCGTTCATCATGGACGCGACAGGGACGCCGTATAGCTTCCCGGTTGCAAAGGCCGCGGTCATCCTGGCAGTCCTTGGAGTCATGCACGGCACGGACCGGGACGACGACCCCCTGTTCTACAACCTTGTCCTGCTCGGCATCCTCGCGGTCGGGCTGGGGCCCGGCGTCCGGAACCTCGTCCGCGCTGTACTCGGCGTCTAGTCGTCTACCACGACCTGCAACGGGAGTTCACGTGATACCTGGTAGCCGTAACTGGCGTCCGCACGGAGGTTGTGTGTCGTAATCGTATCCCCTGTATCTCCCCCTGTGAACTCGCAGCTGGTCGTTACCTGGCTCTCACCTTCCAGGAACCGGGCGGTACCACAGCGTTCACCGGACTCGGTGAACCCTGCCGATGTTTTCAGCGACCCGCTGTACTCGATGGTCGCACATGTCCCCTCACAGCCGATCTGGGACCGTCCTACTACCCTGCCGGGGCCTACGTCCGACAGGCTTGTCTCAACATCGAACTCGTTCGCGCTGGAGGGCAGTCGCGGCGGGTAGCTGACGGTCATCGACAGTTCGCCGTTGCTGTAGGTCCGCGAGGTCGTGGGGGCGGCGATCTGCCGGTCCGGGTCGAACGTTATCTTCGGCGACTCCTGCTGCATCGTGAGCGTGTTCGTGTAATCGACCGTCACTGTCAGCGGGTACGACCCTTCCGCCGCACCGTTACCGTTGATGTCCCACACGCACAGGAGTTCTGTCGGTACGCCCTGTGATGCGGCGTCGATATCCGGGTAATCAGTCGGGTCGCTATCGAATGCCGATGTGCATTTTGAATCGCTGTCTTCCGTCCGTAGCTCTGTCTGCACCGCGCCGGTATTCGTGATATCGATTCTCACGTTCTCCGCCGCGTCCGGCTGCGTGTTCGCCACGCGGAGGACGAGCCGTGTACCCCCGTCGTCCGGGATGGCGTTGTTCTCCAGCTGCACCTCCTGGATGACGAGTCCGCGTGCCGGCGGTTCGTCGGATGTCGAACCCCCGCCGGGGAACGCGGTGCATCCTGCCAGTGCGATGGCCACGAGCAGCATACCTCCCATCTTCCACACCGATGCCGTGTCCATCATCCACCCTCCCCCGGGGCGGGCCGGAGTTCGATTGTTTCCGTACCGAGCGACATCCTGTAACTGTAGTCTCCCTCGAACCGTAGCCACTCCACGGTGGACCGCGGACCATCATCGTCGGGCCCGACCGGGAAGGAACAGCTCTTCCGGTAGCTCTGTCCCTCGCGGGGGCCCTCGCCGTACACCCTGAGATCGCTGTTGGACGGGGAACACTGGAACAGGGCGTCCCAGCCAGACATGTATTCGATACGCTGGACATCAGTGATCTCGCCGTCTCCCACGTTCTCAAAGAACGCCTCCGCCACAAGGTTCCGTCCCTCGGCGCGGACGATGGAGTCCGGGGCCTCGACCCGGAGCCTGACCGGCCGCTTGGACGTGGTGGTCGTGTCCAGGCTCGCGGCGTCAGGGACGTCCCGGTCCTGCTTTATCTGTACCTGGCGCGAGGTCTCGATGGTCTGGTCGAACGATACTTCGAAGTCCATCTGGCACGAGTTGCCGAGGCGGGAGAGCGTGTCCGGTCCGGCCTCTATGGTGAGCGGCCATATCGCGGTCATCCGCTGGTTCTCCTCCACATCGATGGTCCCTCCCGGGCTGAACGATGTCTCCTCGGTGTACTCTGACGGTCCCTGTATCAGCACCCGGAACCCTTCTGTCACGGACCCGATCCGGACAAGCTCATCGTTACACTTGGACACCATCATCTGACGCCCGTTCTGGCCAACGTTGACCGTTATCGGGCGTTCCCCGTTGTTTGTAAGGGCGAGCCGTACCTCGCCGGTGCCGGCGAACCGGGTCACCGAGCCGGCGGAGCAGCGCTGCCCGCCGACCTGGCACGTAGGACGGTCAACCTGTATCACGTCCGGTTGTTCGTCTTGCGTCTGCTGCCCGCCGGGAAGATCTGTACAACCGGCCAGCAGGACTAATAACGCCGGTAACAGTAGCATCATCCGTCTGATTCTTCGTCACCCCCTTCCTGGAACGTTGTCGTGTCCTGGAGCCGTACCTGTACGTCCATCGAAACCCTGCACCCTATCGTCATACGCTCGCCGTCCACCGTTACATCTGACCGGGTGATCGTGACCGGATCCACCTGGAAGCCGCCTTCCTCCCGCCGGTTGTACCATTTGCCGGTAAGCCCGTCAAGGCTGCCGTCGCCGCAGTTCGTGTTAGCGCTTATGATCTTGAACCCTTTATCGGAGACACGTTCACGGACGTTATCGTTCACCGTCGCCGCTACCTGGATAGGGATGTCTCCTGTGTACCCGGCGTCCGCACTGAAGCGGCTGAACAGGACGCCGCCACAGTCAGCGTACATCACCGGGACGATCGGTGTCGTGAGGGAGGCGGTCCGCTGCTTCTGGAACGTCTCCCCGGCGCGCGTTACCTCGTCGCAGTTCTGCTGCCGCCACTCCTGCCGCTCCTCAGGGGTCAGCTCGTTCCAGTCGTCGTACCGCCACACCTTGAGGAGCTGGTTACCGCTCTTCCACCGGCTGGACTGGGTGAACGCAGCGTCCGCCGAATACTTGTAATCTACCGTTATAGTCACATCGTGTTCACGGTCCGGCGCGAGGATGTTGCTGTCACCGAGGTACTCGTCTATCTCCTCGTACAGCGGCTGCGGGAACTCTTCTTCAAAGCTCCCCGGCAGGTCCAGCCGGGTCTTCGCGATGAATCCGACGCGGGCCGTAGAGAGGAACGAGCCTTCCTGGAGGTCCGACACGTCCTCTGCGTTCCCGTCGAACGCGTCGAGGAACCAGTTCACACTGGCCTGGCACTCCGACGAAGCCTCGTCTGGATAGTCCACCCCGTTCTCACAGTCCTCCGAGACATCGATGAGCCGGCGCTGGATCTCGGTCCTGGATATGGCCGAGCTCAGCTCGAACCGGGGGAAGTAGTACGACCCGTCGTCGCGCTCGTTGAACATGATGTTCGCGGTATCCCCGTTCTGTATCTCGCCGACCGAGGTCTGCTCTGACGCCACCACCTTGTCGAGGTACTGGAACGCGATGTCGACGGAGACCTCGCGCGCCGGGATGTCGATGACACGTCCCTGGATATCGTTGACGAGCGTGTTCGTGACCGGTACGAAGAACCGGACGTGGTCCTGCAACGGTTCGATGATCGGTTCCTGCACCTCCACGATCAAGGGGTCGGTGACTTCCTCGCTCTCGGTCGCCGGGCCACACTGGTTCTCGATCTTTTGCTGGACACACTGCGACACCGATGCAGACCCTGCCACCGCCTCGTACACCGCTCCCTCCATGTACAGGTCGGCAGTGCACTGGATCTGGCCGATAGTCGGGTTATTACAGACCGAGAGCTGTGCCTGGAAACTGCTCCAGACATTGCCGAGGATGTCGAGGGGGACACCGACCAGGGTGTCCTCCAGGTTGTATCCAGCTTCCCCGATGACGCCCCCGATGTTCCCCCATCCCCCGACAGCCCACTGTCCGATGAAAAAGACGAGGACCAGGGCGACGAACAGACTCCCTATCATCAACCACCGGCTGTGCTCATGGCCCTCGGTGAGTTCTTCAGCGACACGGTAGACCATGATGACGAAGAACGCCATCGAGACCAGGTACAGCAGGGCCGGCGGGTTGGCGCTGCCGAGGCTCGCCGCCCTGCTGAAGAGCTGTAGCACTATGCCGAACAGGGCGAAGATGAAGATGCTGATGATGTAGTGTGCGGCCAGGGCTGCCGGGCCCTCAAGCTCACCGAAGAAGTGCCGCGAGAAATTCCAGAACACCATCCCGTATGCGAACACGACAACCGTCGCCAGGAACACGGCGTCGTTCATCAGGTTCGCAAACATGGAGTACACGGAGACTCCGAAGGATACTATCAGGAGGAGTCCTAGCAGGACAACCCCGATTCCAAGGAGGGCGATTCCGCCGTACTTCGCGGCGGTTGGCGCGCCCGCCTTTGCTTTTCTAACCCCTTCTCTGATCTGCTGGCGGCGGTCCGAGCCACTGTCACCACTGTTGCCCCCGTTAGCCACCGCCACCACCTCCACCGGAGCCGCCTGACGGCTCTAAACGGTTCCAGACTGCGCGTTCAGCCACATAGAGCGCCATCGGCCCGCCCATCGACAGGAAAAATGCGATGAACACTCCTTCGACTTCCAGCCCTAACACCCCTGTCAGTCGGATGAGTCCTACCGCCATCGCCACCAGCATCCACAGCACCAAGCCAGCAATCACTATCTTGTCCAGTCCTGTCCGTTCGTCCGGATCCTCCGCGACCTCGAGCGCGGACACGAAGAAGCTTACGGATCCGATGTACCAGGCAAGGGCGTACTTGATATTGTCGTGGGTGAACAGGAACACCGAGGTCCCTGCGGTCACGATGCTGGCGACGACGAACCCGGTGTTGAGGAACTGCCCTGCCAGGGCTGACAGGACGACGTTGACCCCGGCAACGATCCATATAGGGAGGAACGCGAGCGCGCCCGCCTTGAAAATAGCGTTCTGTACATCTGCACCCGGCCGTCCGCCGCCAGTGGATTGCACCGGGCCTTCCTGGAAGACAGAGAGTACGCCTGCAGCGATCCCGATTATGACCGCGATGGCGTTGATATCGAGGCCGAAGATGGAGAGGGCGGCGTACCCGGGGTGCAGGAGGAGTATCCCGCCGATAACATATCCTGCGGTTATCCCTTTCTGACTCGCCTTCACGAGCGCGACAGCAGCGATTATCCCGCTGAGGACGGAGACGTAACTGTTCGTGATCAAATCGGTCCCGATAAGGATGAGGATGTAGATAGCTGACAGGAAGACGCCGACGACGGTCTTCCAGTGATAGTCCGCGGACGAGGGCGACCCTTCCAGGGAGTCTATCGTGCCATAGTACTCCTTGCGGACCTCCTTCACACGCTTCTTCAGGTCATCGTTCCAGAGCATTCGTTGATGTCACGCAGGGTTCTGTTCTCACGGTGTTTCGTCCGCCAGTTCTTCATACTTGGCGTATGCTGCCTCCATTTTTTCCATCGCGTCCTCCATGTCGGCGGTTATCGTGTCGCGCCGCTCCTCCAGCTCGTCCAAGCGGTCCTCCAGGTCCGCCGCCTCGTCGCTTCCCTCCGGCACGCTTTCACGTTTTGACTTCGTTGACCTGATAATCCGGTCGAGTTCATCGATCTTCTCCTCGTGGCGTTCAACGGTGTTCCCGAGCTCGTATACCCGCCGCTTGTAGTATTCCAGGTCCTCCTTCATCTCTTCAACATCAGCGTCAGCCCCAGAACTATCTTCAATCGCGGCGTAGGCCCGCGCCTCTTCCGTTGTCGGTCCGAACGGGGCCCAGTCGAAGTACGCCAGCGGCGGCCCGACAACCAGGAAGGGGAACGACGTATGTGCGCCCAACCGGTACTCCAGCTTATCGCTGAAGAGGGGGCTGATATATTTCTCCTCTATAGCGCGGTCAACACCTTCCAACGCGAACAGGTAGTAGTTCGGGATCAGGTACCGGTTCATCCTGGCCTTCCACGGAAAGGGTGTCGCCCGCCTGAGGAAGGTCTCATGGTACTTGTCGTCGAGCCTGTGGGCGACGACCAGCCAGCAGTCCACCAGGTCATAGTATCCTTCCTCTTTCCGCCGCTCCCCGTAGGTATCCATCTCCAGGCTCGGTCTCGTGGTCCCGTACATACCACGGGCCAGGATAGCCGCCTCGTGGATGATCTGGTCCTTCGAGAACATGCGGGCGCGGCCCTGCTCCTCGCCCTCCACCCGCTCCTCCACATCCTCCGTAATCGATTCGCGGACCTCTTCCGTGACGCCCGTATCCCGCACCGCTTCCGCCATCTCATGGTTCAGGCCTGATCGCTGTCCAGACGGTTCCTCGGCAGCAGCAGTATCACTGTTATCGTCGGCCATGGTGTTGAGATAGGATGATTTCAGAGGTTTCTCCTGCTGGTAGATGTGTATCTCGGCCTTAAGTAGGTTGAGGCGGCTGTCGTTATCCATCAGCCGCAGAAACCGTTATCCGCGGGACGCGGTAGGATCCGTCGGTCGATATCCGTACCGTGTTCGTCCCCTTCCCCACATCTGACTGGCCGAACCGGATAACGTTCTCGCCGACGTCCAGCGTCCGTGTAAACGTCGCGTTCCCGAGTTCGATGGTGACCGGTCGCTGCAGCCCTACGCGGTCCACCTCGATAGTGATGTTCCCACCGTCATCGCCGAGGTTTCGGTACGTCGACGGCGGCATCTGGAATTCGCGCTCTACGGTGCGGCGTTCCGTCCCGGCGAAGAAGTACAGCGTCATCTGCAGGTTGTCCAGGGTGTACCGGGAATCGCCACCGGTCCGCACCGCCAGCACGTTTTCACCGGCCGAGATCCCGGTCTCGTTTGCTGAGAACGTCGCCGTGTACGGGAGGGCACGGGTGACCGGGGACCGTTCAACCACGGTGTTCCCGTTGATCTGTATCCGCAGGGGTTCGTCCCGGACCACGTCCTCCGTTACCGAGAACCTGAGCTCGCCGCGGTCAAATCCTTCGACCTCGTACTGGTAGGCGCGGAACGTCTCTACAGTGCCCGCGTTCGCCGCGTCCTCGACCACTACCTCAACGTCGTCGAGCGTGAAGGACGGACGCCGCCAGAACGCTGCGCCCGGATCCTCGGCGCGGAACACGATGCTGTTCCGCCCGGACTGTACGCTCTCCGCACTGATCGTCACGGGTTCGCCGACCTCGAAGTCAGGGATATCAACCGCTTCCCCGTTCACCGTGATGATGAGGCTGTCAGGGTCGGCCGCCTGTGACGGGGTGAAGGAGATAAACACTCGCTGGGGGGACTGGGACTCGAACGTTACTGTCTCTGTCGAACTGTCAAGCACGCTGGACGACACTGAAACGGTGCCACGTGTCGCTGCGGTGACGTTCGGCGACTCGTCCGCCACGGTCACGTCACCGAACTGGAGGGTGCGTGACGTCGAATCGATCGCCCCGATGGTCCCTGGAGAGTATGACGCGAGCTGGCGTCCGACTGTATCGCCGTCCGGCCCTCCTACGCCGACCTCATCGGTCAGACCGGCGAGAACGCCGCCGACCACGAGGATTGCTATGCCAGCGGCCAGTACGTAGACAAATTCGGACGCCATACCACCTCGTAGTGTGCTACCTTTTAATAAAAAAGTGTCGAAACTCCTTCCTGAAAGCCGAAAATGAACGTTCTGGACCAGGATACGAAGGAAGGGTATATGGAGCTGGAGATAGAGTCAGATGCGGATCTCTGGCATCTGCGGCATGTCGTCGAACCCGGCGATATACTGCGGATGGACGACCAGCGGACGACGATCGAGGGCGGGGAGAAGCGGTACGCGACCCTGCAGCTGGAGGTGGAGAAGACGGAGTACGAGGGAGGCCGGTTACGCGCCACGGGAGAGATAACGCATGCGCCGGACGACGTGCAGCACGGGTACCACACGTTCAACCTCGAACCGGGCGTGACGGTGGAGATGTGGAAGGAGCGGTGGGACGACCACCAGCTTGACCGGGTGGAACAGGCGGCGGACACGGACGAGTACGAGATCCTGGTCTGCATGGTGGACAGTGACGGCGCCAATTTCGCCGTCATCACGGAGACCGGTATCAGGGAGCTGTCCGAGGTCCGGAGCGGTGCGTCGGGGAAGATGTACCGGGACGACGCCCAGAGCCAGGAAGAATTCTACAGAGAGGTTATCGCGGTCCTGTCCGAACACACCGGTGTCGACCATATCATCGTTGCAGGCCCCGGGTTCGAGAAGGAGAACCTTGTTGACCGGATCGAAGACGACGAGCTGGCGGACGTGGTGACGGTCGAGGACGCCAGCACGACCGGTATGGCCGGTGTCCAGGAGGTGATCAAGCGGGGGGCGGTCGACCGTGTGCGGCAGCAGTCCCGGATATCAGATGAGACGGAGGCGGTGGAACGGTTCCTGGACGAGCTGCACAGCGACGGCGATGTCACCTACGGCGAGGACCCGGTGCAGGAGGCGGTGGAGATGGGGGCGGTGGAACGGTTGCTGGTGACGGACCGGATGATCCGGGAGAAGGAGGAGCTCGTGGAGCAGGTGGAGCAGCAGGACGGCACCGTGCAGCTGGTGCACGAGGACCACGACGCCGGGAAGAAGCTGGCATCGCTGGGCGGGATCGCGGCAGAGCTCCGGTATTCGATAGAATAAAAAGGCCGCGTCACCCGCTTCTTACCGATGACTGGACAGCCATCCTACACGTTCCGCGACACAGACGAGACCCCTGCATGCGGGGACTGTGACGTGGAGATGGTGTTCCTCGAAGAGCGGGAGGGCGTGTTCGGCGAGACGGACGTGTACGCCTGCAACGGGTGCGGCACGACTGTGGAGGACCGGTGGACATTCTAGAGCAGGAATCCGAGTATCTTTGACACGGTGGAGATGACGGCGAACTTGATCGAGCGTCCGAACCCGTGCGCCTCGTACGTGATGTGGTCGCTGTTGAACGCTTCGACGGCGCGGGCCGGGGAGTCCTCCGCCGCCAGGATAGATGACACTGTCTCTTCATCCGTATAGAGGTCGACGGTGACGTTCTCCACGCCGCCGCGGGTGACCGTCGTCATCCGGGCGTCGTCCATGACCACGCCGATGACGATATCATCGTCTCCCGTCTCGATGTGAACATTCACCCGTTCGTCGGCGACGAGACTTTCAACGAGTGACGGGACGCTGTCAGCGTTCTCGTTGTACGTGGCGGCGAGGGTATCTATCTCGTCGACAGCGTCATCGATCGATGCCGGCGCCTCTGTCCCGGTATCGTCGAAGTGTCCTGCGTGTGCCGCCACGGCTCCCGCCATGAGCACCACAAACACGGCCGCTGCAACGTGCTTCATACCCGCATTACCGACCCGGACGTTTAAGAATGGTTAGCCGAAGCAGACCGCGTACAGCCGGAAATCATCCGACCGCGGTAGTATCTTGAGTTCATTGATGCGGGGCTCGTCCCGCTCCATCACCGTGTAGAGTCCCGGGGTGTCCGGTGAAACCCTGGTCTCCCTCCCCTCCACAACGACCTCGTCAGTGTACATCGTGTCCGGGACCGGGCCGCCGTACAGCTGCACCGCACAGTCCGCCCCCGCAGGGCCGACGACGATCCCGCATTCCCGGCCGGTGAACCGGACCGCGGCGTATCCCCCGGAACCGTCGGCGGCGACGTACTCGTCCTCCCGCCGCCACGCCCCATCCAGATAGAGAACCCCCATCTCTCGGTCGCCGTCCTCCTCGTAGGTAACGGTCGTGTGCGGGGCAGTAGGGTGGTCGTTGCCGAGCGGGCCGCCGTAGGCAGTGCCCGCGTACACGTCAGCGCTGACGGTGCCAGCGACCGGTGACTGGGGACCAGCTCTCCCGTCAAACACCGGACTGTCAAGGGCGGCGCCGTGCCGCCGTAGCACCTGCCGCACCGCGGGTTCAAGCGCGTCGACACCGGTCTCCTCAGCCCTGATATCCCCGTCCGGCCCGAGGAGGACTGCGGACGGCTCCCCTGCCGGTCCGGCCGGGATGGACGTATCGATCCGTATCCCGACCGGGAAGTCGACGCCGTACCGGGAGACAGCGTCAGCGACATTGTCCTCGTCCGCCTCGAAGGAGAACCGCGGGGTGTGGACGCCGACTACCTGCAGCCCTGCATCACGGTACGCGTCGTGCAACGCCTGCACCGCCTCGAGGGAACGGCGGGACTGCAGATCCGCGTACCGCCAGGTATAGACCAGGACCGGGCCGCCACCCTCGCCGCTGTGCAGCGGGCTGTCGTCCACCCATGTCTCCACACCGTCGAGGACCTGTCCCGCCTCCATACCACGGTACATGGTGGCGGCTGATTTTATAATCCCTTTCAGACGGGGAAACAGTTATTATACAGAATCCTGAAAACGGCGGTATGCAGTCGGCGAAAACCGTTGTTGCAGGCCTCATCATCGGCGGTGCCGGTGCGGCAATCCGGGTGATCGGTGACGTCATCTTCACCGCCACCGGGGCGACAACCGGCCCGGTCGTTGACTACGGCGCGTTGATGGGGACGGCAAGTATCGTACTGTTCGGACTGGCCGGTATCCTCATCGCCGCCGGGGTTGTCACCGGACTGTACGGTGTACTGCAGTCAGACGAGGACGAGGAACGCGGGGAGGAGCGGGAGGATGCTAGGAGCTCTGGGTCTCGTACCGCTCCTTCCAGTCAGCAAGGCCGCCCTCGTAATCGGCGACGTTCGTGAATCCCATCGACTCCAGCTTCTCTGCCGCCTTCGGCGAGGCCTGACAGGATTCGGACGCGCAGTAGACGACGATGTCCTCGTCGCGGTCGAACTGCCGCGGGAACTCCTCCTCTACCTCGTCAAGCGGGACGTTGATGGATCCAGGGATGTGCTCCTCTTCGAAGTCATCCTCTGAAAGAACGTTTACAAGGGTGAAATCATCGCCGCGGTCCATCTTCTCCTTCAGCTCCGACCGTGAAATCGTGTCGACCATATCACTGTTATACTATCCGGCAGGATTTAAACCTCCCCCACCGAAGGAGTTCGTATGGAGCGACGGCGAGTTGAACGGTTCCTCGAATTTCTCGTTATCGGTGTCGCGCTCGGCGTGACAGAGGACGTGATCGCGGTCCGGCTCGCCACCGGGGCGGCCATCGATCTACAGGTCATCGGCATCATCGTGCTCGTCGCCATCCCGTTCGCCGCGCTGTCAGAACTTATCGTGGACCGGAAGGAGGTCCAGCCGTTCCGCTGGCTGGCGGAGAAGATCGAGTCCGTGTTCTAGCCGCGGCGGAACCCGAGCAGGAACCCTGCGACGAACCCACCGCCGATACCGGCAGTCGAGGCGACAGCGTTGAAGACAGGGGGAACGGTCTCAGCGGCGGCACCGCCCGCGTCAACCGCGCCAGTGCCGAGGCCGGCCCAGTCTACAGGGATGATACCACGGGACTCGAGCCACGCGGCCGCGATGAGCGCCATCCCTGCGACGACAGCGATAATCTTCGTCACCTTCTTCGCAGCGTAGCCGGAGATAAGACCGAGTGCGGCGCCGGTACCGACCTGCACCGCGACACCTTCCACTGCGATCTCAACCATGTATAGAACACGGCGTCGCAGAATTTAAATCGGTGCCGCCGGCCTGCTACCGCCTCGTGCCGGGCAGGACCGCCGGCCCTGTGATACACCCCGGGCATTCTGCCACCGCGAGGACGCGCCCGGTACACTCCGGGCAGCGGCCGTCCACTGTTTCCGCATCGTCACCGTTCCACTCACACAACGCACACGTGTAGTCGGGATCCATAGCTCAACGTGCTGCACTGGAGATGTTTTTGAACCCGACCGGGTAGCTTCCGGTTCGACCGTCTCGAAGAAAGGATGTGTCCAGCGTCGGGGGCGGGATTTGAACCCGCGTCGGCGCATACACGCCGAGTGGCTTAGCAAGCCACCGCACTAGGCCAGGCTATGCGACCCCGACATCCGCGGGATATAGTTGGCGAGGAACATTTTAAGTCCTTGAACCGGTGCCGAGCCGTCACGTCGACAGCGTCCAGAAATCCACAGAGGCGTACTCGGGCCGCTTCTCCTCCATCCGCTCGTTCCACCGGACGTTCCCCTCCATCCACCGGTGCCCGGCAGGGATGGGACGGAACGCCCCGTACGGGAGGACGAACCCGGAGTCCCGGCGTTCGATGCTCGCCTCGGCAGGTGCAGCGTCGCGGACCTCGTCCCGGCCGTGCAGCGTGCTGTCCATCCGCAGCAGCGAGGTGTACAGGCGCCGGCCGCTGCGCCGGTGGAACGTGTCGAACAGGACTGCTCCCGGTGATTCGACCGCGTCCGCCAGCTCCTGAAGCGGCGCCGCAAGGTCGCCGATGACGTGGGCGCTCCGCCACATCACCGCGTAGTCAACCCGGTCCATCAGGTCCATATCGGTCACGTCCTCCTCCCGGTACACGATACTCCCTGGCGCGTCCTCGCGCAACGGGTTGATCGCCTCGTCCCAGTATTCCTTCTCCTGCGCGGCTTCAAGCATCTCCCACGACCGGTCAGCGCTGATAACGTCTGCCCCCCAGTTCGCGAGCGCACGGGAAAAGCAGCCGTCGCCGCACGGCGCGTCAAGTACGCGGACGCCGTCGAGCGGTGCATCTTCGTCCATGTCATATCCCTCAGACTCGAAGAACTGTTCGATCTGCCGCATCTCCTTCGCCAGGATGTACTGTTTGCCGCTGAGCGTTCCATCGGTTGCACGTTCAACGAGGTCGTCGCGGTAGTCGTCGATGTGCTGGCGGCGGGCGTCGCTGTATGCGGCGACCGCGTCCGCCTGCTCGTAGTAGTCATCGGACCGGGTCAGCGACGGTGCGAGTGCGGCCTCGTCGCCCGGTGTGAGGGCTGTCCACCGCTCCCGGACGCCGCTCCTGGCACCGCGGTATACCCCTGAGAACGCGTCGCGGGCGAGACCTGTCCTGTCTGCTACGTACCGGGCTACACCTGTCCCACGTCCCATGTCGCTACCGTCCTGACGTAATTTTAAGAACATCCGGCGCGGAGCCGCTTAAGGTATTTAAATATGCAACACACAGACCGTGTCGTGATAGGATGGCCACGGACGTAGAGAACATGACCGACGTGGTAGGCAAGGACGTCTTCACTTCTCAGGGATCGTACTGCGGCAAGGCGCGCGACATCGAGCTCGACCTGCCAAAGTTCAAGGTCCGTGCAGTCGTTGTAGACGCGGCACAGGGCTCCTACCTCGCGGAAAAGGTTGGCGGTAAGAAGGGTGTTATAGTCCCGTTCTCCATGGTGAACGCGATCGACGACGTCGTGATGATCGACCACTTCAAGGGCGATGTCAAGACGTCTGAAGAACAGGAAGCCGAGGAGGAGGAACGGTACGAGAAAGAGCAGGTCGAAGAGACCGAGCTCTGACGCCGCAGACTTTTAACCCCTGCCTCATCCGTATACGACTATGGCGACGCTCCCCGGTCTCACTGTACAGCTCCTTGACGCGGCCTGGCAGCTCGCACTGCTTGTTATACCGTTGCTGTATCTCGGGTTCCTCGGGTACGGGCTCGCCCGCAACGATATCTCGATAGCGACCGTCATCACCAGCCAGCGGTCGTACACGCTGCACGTCGGCGTGTACACGGTCGCAGGGTTGCTGGCCGGCGGCGTCCCGGTCCTGACGCTTGGCAGTCCTGCCGGCGTGCTGATCGGTGGGGCGGCAGTATTCGCGGCCACCGTCTACCGGGTCAGCGACAGCCCTGTCCCGGAGCCGACCCCGCTGGATCTCGATGCGTGGCCGGACCGGGTGAAACTGCCGTGGCTCGCCGTCCCACTCCTCGCAGCTGCCGCGGTCGCCACGGGGAACACGCTGGTGCAGAGCGTGACCGCGCTCGTGTTCCTGTCCGCCGTGTTCTGGGAGGTCTAATCGCTATCCGCAACGGATAACTGAGAATCTACTGGTACATGCCTTCCGGGTAGGCCTGGCTGCGTTCGTGCTTCTCCGCGTTCTGGATCATCTCCGCCAGCTGCTGTTTCTGGTCTCTGATCTGCTCGGCCTGTTCCACCAGCACATCAGTCTCCACGTCGAACCCGACAATCTTCTCCACACCGTCATCGATGAGGTGGCGGGCGGCGATGGGGTCAGGGAACTGCGGGTCTGTCTCCGCCACCAGTCCGACCGCGTCCAGACCGCGGTCCGATGCCTCGTGCATCATCGCGCCGGTCGGCCCCCCGATCAACCCGGTCTGCGCCGGGGTATCGATCCCCGCCTCCTCCAGGACCTCGTCTGCGTCGCCGGTGCTGACGCCGTACAGGCGCTTGTCCTCATCGTCTTGATTCGATGGCAGTCCGCTGAGCAGGAGCGGCATCACCCCGTTCTCCTCCATCCAGTCGACCAGTAATGCGGCGAACCCGTCAACGTTGACGGGAGAGATCAGCACGTCACTTGTGAACGCGTACATCCCTGTCTCCTCGTCGGCGAAGATACGGACCGGTGACCGCAGCGCCCTGCTTCCTTCCTCGAATATCATCACTTCAGGTATCCCGTCAGCCCGTACCGTTGCATGTAACGTCATATCGAGGCGGTCGATGAGGTGGTCGGTCGCGATCTTGCTCGCCAGGCCGACGCCCGGGACTCCCTCGATGAAGACGCCGTCATCGATGTCGACCTGGTTGTGGACGTGGACCTCCGACATACAGTGGTTTTAGACTGCCTCCTTTTAGTCGGTTTCGGGCGGCAAGGAAGTTTTATATGCAATCGGCAGTCGGTTCCTACCATGCGGTCGCTGCCAGAGCACGAGGCGATGGCACTGTTCGAGGACGCCGGTATCCCTGTCGCAGCGCACGAACTGGTGCACGACGTTGACGCGGCGGTAGCGGCTGCGGACGAGTTCGGGTACCCGGTCGTCCTGAAGATCGATTCCGCCGACGTCCAGCACAAGACGGATATCGGGGCGGTGATGACCGCGCACGACGAGGAGGAGGTACGGAAACGGTACCAGCTTGTTACCGGTAATGTACGGGCGGCGGTGCCGGATGCAGAGGTTGAAGGCGTCCTCGTCGAGGAGCACCTGGACGGGCACGAGATGATCGTGGGCGTGAACGAGGACCCGGAGTTCGGGATGGTCGTCATGTTCGGGCTGGGCGGGATCTTCGTCGAGATCCTGCACGATGTGAACTTCCGCGCGGTGCCGTTGACCGAGCGCGACGCCCGTGAACTCGTGGACGAGATGCAGGCCCGGCCGTTGCTGGACGGGGTCCGCGGTGACGACCCGGCGGATATCGATGCGGTGGTAGATGTCCTCCTGGCCGTGTCGGACCTGGTGCAGGAGGAGCCGATCAAGGAGCTGGATATAAACCCGCTGTTCGTCAACGCCGACGGCGCGTATGCGGCGGACGCACTGGTGACGATGCAGTGAGCCTGGAAAAATTTTTCGACCCGGACAGTGTCGCTATCATCGGCGCGTCCAGGGACGGCGGCAAGGTCGGACACTCTATCCTCAGGAACTTCGTGGAGGAAGACTTCCAGGGCGAAGTCTACCCGGTGAACCCGAACGCGGACGAGATCCTCGGTCTCGAATCGTACGACTCCGTCCTCGATATCGACGACGCTGTTGACCTGGCTGTTGTCTCCGTCCCGCCATCGGTGGCGAACGAGGTCGTCCAGGAGGCGGTGTACAAGGGTGTCGAGGCTGTTATCGTTGTCACCTCCGGGTACAGCGAGATTGGTGAGGACGGGGAGAGACGGGAGGAGGAGCTGAAGGATATCGTCGAGGGAACCGATACGCGGTTGATCGGGCCGAACTGTCTCGGGGTGTACGACGCGTTCTCCCGGGTCGACACGCTGTTCCTGCCCTCATACAAGCTCAAGCGGCCGCCGGCGGGCGATATCGCTATCGTGACGCAGAGCGGCGCGTTCGGGTCCGCGGTCATGGACCTGCTGGCGGAGATGGAGGTCGGTGTGTCCCGGTTCATCAGCTACGGGAACCAGGCCGACGTAGCGGAACGCGAACTGATGGCGTGGCTGGACCAGGACGACGAGACCGCCGCCATCACGGTATACATGGAGGGCGTGTCAGACGGGGAACAGTTCATGGAGACCGCCCGAGAGGTCACCGACGAGACCCCTGTCATCGCGTTGAAAGGCGGGAAGTCCGGGTCCGGCAAGTCCGCGGTCAGCTCGCACACCGGGTCGCTCGCCGGCAGCTACAACGTGTACCAGGGCGTGTTCAGACAGACGCGGGTGCTGGAGGCGGGGACGGTGGAGGAGCTGTTCGACTATGCACGCGCCCTCGCATACAACCCGCCGCTCGACGGGAAGAATATCGGTGTGGTGACGAACGGCGGCGGGTTCGGCGTCCTGACGGCCGACGCGCTGGAGGACCGCGGGCTTGAACTGGCGGAGTTCTCGACCGCGACCCGGGAGCAGCTGCGGGACGTGGTCCCCGAGTACGGGAACGTGGAGAACCCGCTGGACCTTGTCGGGGACGCGGATACTGAACGGTACGAGCAGGCGCTGGATATCCTGGCGACGGACGACGCCATCGATGGATTGATCGTCATCCCGTTGCTGCAGCCGCTGCCGCTGGACTCGGACGTGATCGATACCATCGTCAACGTGAACGAGGAGTTCCATAAGCCGCTCGTTGTGTGCATGACCGGCGGCGAGTACACGGACCTGCATGCGAAGAACCTTGAGAAGAACGAGGTCGCGGCGTATTCTGCCCCGGACCGTGCCGCGGCCGCGATGCATGCACTGTACCGGTACGGCGAGTGGTTCTCCGACTAGTTGATGTCGAGGTGGGTGTCGTACAGGAACGCGACTTCTTCGTCGCGCTCCTCCAGCTCTTCGATCGTCTTCTCCCGTAGCTCTTCGGACGTGACGACCGTGTCGTCCTGGTCCTCCATCCAGTTGACGACAGCCTCGCAGACATCTTCCGCCAGGTCTTCCGCCGCCTGTTCGTCGTACTCGGCGACGCGGGCAGGGTAGTAGATGGAGGAGTACAGCTTCCGCTGGTCGAACTCCTCTTTTTCGCCGTCACGTGTTATGAGGACGTCCATGGTATCATCCGAACCGTATAATCCCTGTCGCAAGCACCAATAACACCCAGCCGAGCAGGATCATCAGGACGCCGGCGGCGAGCCGCATCCGCGGCCGGTTCATGTGCTTCCACTGTTTCATCTCGCTGACCGTGTATGTGCCGAGGTAGGCGGCGACCACGATGAAGATGAGTGGGGCGACGAATATCAGGTTGTACAGCGCCATCAACACGTACGCCCAGATGTTCACGCCCTGCTGTGCAATCACCGTCAGGATAGCCAGGTAGGGGCCGCCGGTGCACGGCAGCTCCACCAGCGCGACGAACACGCCGAGGAAGACGGCGGCGGGCGCGGTCAGGTCCTCCATCCGGTCGGCAATCTTTGTCGCGTACTGTTCCGGGATCATCAGCGATGTCCCCTTCCCGTACCAGAAGTAATCCTTTATCTCGAGGAGGCCGCCGGTCACGACTAACAGTGCGACGATGACGGTGACGATGTTGGCTATCTTGACCGGGATGTTCACGAAGAACAGGAGGATGCCGACGCCGGCGAAGAAGTACGTCGCATAGACGGCGGCGACGTACAGTGCGCCGACGGTCAGCATCTGTTTCCGGCGGCCCTGCTTGAGCATCGTCGCGACCAGCAACAGTGCGACACCGATCGCGCACGGGTTGATGGCGTCGACGGCTGCCGTCACGATGACTGCGGACACCGTCGGAAGGTTTGCCGCCGTCACTGGTACCCCTCCCCGGTCTTCTCCTGTTCGAACTGTTTATACCGGTCGTCTTCCTGCAGGTCGTTCAATGCCCCGGTAACTGTCGCGTTGTCGTAGACAATCCAGATATCGTCGAGTGTTGGGCCGCGCTGGAACGGTGAGATGATGTACTGGTCAGGCGACCGCGCCGGAGTCCCTGTATACGGGTCGTTGCATACCTGTTCCGCTGTCACAGTTTCTTCCGGGCCGATGGCGCACCAGTGCCGTGTCCCGCCGACACCTTTCTTCACCAGGATCTTAACCGTCCGTTCCCCGTCGTCCGACACCGTCCAATCCTCTTCGTTCGTCGGGTAGACCAGCCTGTCGTTGGACAGTTCGCCGCCGAACGTGGCGAAGAACGCGGCCAGTGTCGCGTCCTCCCGTTGCTTGAACGTTCCTTCGAGGTGGATGCGGCGGTCGTTGTGCTCGTGGTATTCCGTTGTGCCGACGCGGTCGTTCAACCGGCACATATACGTTGACTCGTGCTGTGACTGCTGGCAGAATTCCTCCGGGTCGATCAGGTCGAGCTGGTGGTACGCACCGTTCTCGTCCTGCACCACGACCTCATAGTCCGCGTGGTAGTGGACCTCGCCGCCACTCCACGACGTCGCCATGGCGTGAATCCACGCCCCGGCAGCGTACAGGGTCGGGACGAGGACGATGAGGAGGATAGCCCCCATCATAATGCGCTGCCCCCGGTCAGACACCCTGTCCTTGAAGAATAACGCGGCAGCGACCGCGGCAAGCAGTGCCACGGTGCCGAGCTTCATCACCGCCGGGACCGCATCGATGAAGGTCGCCGCTGGGAACCGGGCGATAGCGTACAGTACCGCTGCCACGCCGGCTGCGTAGATAAGGAGGACGTACCGGAATACCTGCATCATCGGCCACCTCGCGACATACCGTCACGGTGACGTCGGACGCCTATATAACCTGCGGCTGTGTTACGCGTCGTCCCCGTAGGCGATCCGGATGACCTCGCCGTCACGGATGACATGTGATGCAGCATCTTCGATCTCGTTCCCGTTCACCGTCACGGTGAGTGGCGCAGACCCGTCCTCGCAGTACACCTCATCGTGGACAGAGAGGCAGGTCTGGTTGATCCCCATGTCCAGAGACTCGAGTGCGAACCCGACGGTCACCCCGGTCGCGTGCTTGTGGATGCGGGACCCGTCACCGCCCTCGAAGTGGATGCGCCGGTTCTGGGTCTGCCCGACCTGGTACCGGGGCTGCGAGAAGTCAATCTCGTCGCCGTTGACGAACACAGAGAACTGGGCGTGCTCGTGCGTGGAGCCTGCGGGACCGACTGCGGCCCCGGTCGGCCCGTTTGACCCGCCAGCCGAGAACGAGACGATCCCGGCCGATGAGAGTGCGAACCCGCCGCCGAGGATGACGGCCAGCACTGCGACACCGATCCCTATCGTCCGCAGCGGCAGCGACCGGCCGCCGCCGCTGTCCATCTGGTTCAGCTCCCGTTTCAGCTCGTCACGTTTATGGGAGGTCAGCGTGTCGTCGTGCTGGTCCAGAAGATGTTCGACCTCCTCCTGCCGGGAGTCGACCTGTCGGCCGCACTTATCGCATTTCACATCTACCACCCGGCGCCTTAGCCTTTAAACGGTTACCGGTCGAAATCGCAGGTCCTCGGGTCACCGGCGTACCCCAGCAGGCCGACGAGGAAGACGACGCTGACGAGACGGATCCCGTTCCCGTTGAACGGGAGGACGGCGAGTGCACCGGCGGCCCCGAATAATCCGAGGAGGCCAGCGCCACACCCGGCGCAGCCACCAACCAGGAAGACCGGGAGGACGCCGCTGGTACCGCCCGCACCGCTGAGACTGGGGGCGAGGCCACCGGTACGGAACTGGATGATGACGTGGAGGATGGCGACCGCGGTCAACCCGGAGTACGCCGCCACGAGGAGGACACCGTGCACCCCGATACTGGCGTACATCCCGGTAGTAAGTGTAGACACCGCCTGTGTGATATAGACAGGATTAGCGGAGAGTAGCTGCCAGCTGTACTGGGGAAACGTTGTAAGCGTGTAAAGCGTGTACACCGCGGCCGTCAGGATAACCGCTGCGGCAACGTACACCGGAGAATAGAGGACGCCACCGATTGCAGCGTGGAAGCGGCGACCGGCAGTGGCCGGGTGTGGGACAGCGACCTTCATATCGGGTATAAACAGGTGGCTGGAAGAACTATGTAAATGTTGCAGGTACTATCCGGAAAGCGCCGATTCGATCGCTGATTCGAACCGGCTGAACGGCTGTGCACCGACGATCAACTCGCCGTTCACAACCACTGACGGTGTGCCGGATACGCCGATGGTGCGCCCCTCGGACTGGTCGTCCTCGACTTCCTGTGTGGCGTCGCCGCTGTCGATGCACGACTGGACCGCGCTCTCAGACACGCCTTCCTCGGCGGCCCAGGACTTGATCTGGTCCTGTACATTGCTGGTCGACAGCGTGTTCTGGTTCTCGAATATCCGGTCCTTCACCGTCCAGAACGCGTCCTCGTCCTGCCGGTAGACGCACTCCATCGCCTCCGCGGCCGGTGTCGCCCATGGGTGGAGCTGTGCCAGCGGGAAGTCCTTCCAGACCAGCCGGACGTCGCCGGATTCAACATAGTTGCTTACGATCTGGGGGACCGCGTTCTGCTCGAACTGCTGGCAGAACGGGCATTCGAAGTCTTCATACATCACCAGGGTGACCGGCGCGTCACTGCTCCCCATGGTCGGCTCTCCCTCCAGCTCTATCTGGTCCATACTGACGGTTTCAGTGCCCTGATCGCCAGACGGGGAGGGACTGTCACCTGTATCCGTCGGCTGTGTCGGCGCGGTCTGTCCGTCCTGGACGGCAGCGCCTGTCGGGCCTGTGACCGTGGTCACTGCCGACATGAGAAACCCGCCGGCGAACACGCCGACCACGAACGCCATGAAAAGGGCGTGCGTTGTCTTGAACTCCAGTGTAACGCTACTGTCGTCAGACATTGTCTCTTCGTGGCTACTTGAACTCTTATATACCCTGCGGCGTTCTAGCAGAACTCGCAGACCTCTGCCTCCTCTTCACCGTCATCCTCGTGGTCGTGTTCCGCCTGGTACTCTTCCTTGCAGTCGACACCGCAGAACTCATGGTTGCTGTTTGTAACTGGTTCGTCGACGTCGTCGAGGTCCTTGCCACAGTTGTCGCACTTGCCGTCAGTTCCTAGGAAGGTCATAAGGTATCACAGGTCGTTGTTGTACAGCCTGCGGTTAAATGGTTTACCCAAGCAGGTACCGCAGCCACGGGTCACGCTTCCATGGAGAATACGTCTTCGATATATGTTTTCAACGGTTTGGCCAGACGGATGTAGGAGAGCGGGAGGAGTGCCAGTATTATAACGTGTTGGACTGTGCAGAATGGGCAGATGATCAGGGCGCCAGTCTCTGCAGGAAGGATGTACAGCTCCACCACCAAGAGGTACACCACGAACACCATCCCGCCCGCGATATACGAGAACAGGTAGAACTCCTGGTTTTCTAGCCATTCACCGCCTTTCACCTCGGTGTAGGAGAGTGCGGCGACACCAAGCCACCACGCCATGCCCCACGCCGCGGTCGCAATCCCGGAGTTCGGCGGGAACTCGCCGAAGCGTGACTCTGTCACGACAGAGCAGGAGAACGTTGATGACAGGTCACACATACCAGTCGTAAGGAAGTAGTGCTCGTAGGTCTGGTACGCCGCGACCCCCAGCCCGACGATGGACAATCCCAATATGATGCGGAGGACTGTGTCCCGCTCCATGACACTATCACGTTCTCCAGCTGTATAAAACGGTTATCGTGGGAGTTCGCACCCGGTCGCCCCGGCCAGCTCCTGCAGACTCTGGACCCCGGTGTGCCGTTCGCCGTCGATAATCCACGTCGGATAACTTTCAATCTGTTTCTCGTCGCAGATCTCGGCGCGCGGCGCCTCCTGCCCGTCCGGTGAACACTCCACGTAGTCAACGTGCTGCATCGCGTCACCGAACACCGCCTTCTGCTGGTTGCAGTGCGGACACCAGTAGGCGCCGTAGAACGTGGCGTCATTCTCTGCCAGGCACTGGGCGAAGTCGTTAAGGTCCTCCTCTGTGATATCGCCCGTCGGACCATCGCCGCCACCACCGAGCAGTGCGTATCCGCCGACCCCTACAAGTACGACGGCGGCTACGGCAATCACTGCGTTCTGGTTCATGGCTCCTGTTGCTGTGTCTGCTGGGCGCCGCCGAGCTGGTCGGCGAGCGGCCGTTCAGTGTCGATCGGCTGGCTGAGGAAGATGTACCGCCCGTCTGCAGAGACGACCGCGGTCTGGTTCTGTTCGACAGTCCTGTTCAGGAACTGTGCGGACAGCACCATGTCCAGCTGGTACAGGTCCGAACCCTCCAGCCGCTGGACCTGCTGCACCTGGACGCCTTCCAGCGGGACACCGTCAGCGTTCTGTGAGAAGTATGTCTCCACGCTATCGCCGACAGCGGCCCCAGACATCCCGGCCCCGCCGCCGGCCGGACCGACAGCGAGTGCGACCGCGACCCCGATGATGAGGCCGATGATGAAGAGGTGGCTGGTCGCCCCCCGGATGATGCGGCCCGGCAATCCTTCACCGGCATCGCCGGACGGCGCCGCATCTGTCGTATCTGTACCGGTTTCCTCCGCTTCGTCGATACGCTCTTCAAGCCAGTCGACAAGTGTTACACGGTCCTTGTTCGCCTGCTCTGCCTCCAGAACCTTCTCCGGGTCGAGGTCGTCGTCCTGGACCTGTTCCTTGACCTCGTCGATAGTTCCTTCAACAACCTCTTCATAGTCAACCATGTGCTGTCACTGCACACCTTGTTCGGGCCGGGAGTTAAAAACCTTCTCCTACAGCCGGTCCAGGATTTCCTCGCGGAGTTCCTGTGGCGTGGCCGCTGTCGCGTCCGCCTCGTCCGACTCGTTCCTGTACCCGATACAGACCATTCCCGCCCTGTTCGCCGCCCGGATACCGTTTGTCGAGTCCTCGACCACGAGACACCGTTCCGGGTCGACCCCGAGCCGCCGCGCAGTCACCTGGTACACGCCGGGGTCAGGCTTGCCGGCGTCGATGTCGCCGGCCTGCTTCAACGCGTCCGCGCTCACGACCTCGTCGACCTCCAGGTCGAACCGGTCCACCACCATGTCCAGCCAGCGCCGCGGCGATGACGACGCGATCGCCACGTTGCATCCGTGTTCCCGCACCGTATCCAGCAGCTCGTGGAATCCGTCCATCATTTCAACGTTCTCCGTGTATACCTGCTCGGCAGCATCTTCGTACCGCTGCAGAAATGTTTCCTTGTCCATCGTTACAGTGTACCGGTCCGCCAAGAGGTCGTAGATGTCGCGGTAGTTCATCCCGAGGGCGTCCTCCAGCGCGTCCGTGGGATCGATCTCTTCAGCGGTCGCGTCCTGGAACAGGTCGACCGCGACCTGGCGCCAGTACTGTTCGGAATCCACTATCACGCCGTCGTTGTCGAATATGACCGCTTCCGTATCCATGGTTACACGCTCTGCCCCGGCACGGATTCCTGGTACGCGGGCGGCAGTTCCAGGTCCAGGCCCTCCGGCGGGTCACCGACCCAGACGACGATGCTGTCTCCCTGCCTGATATCCCTGTCCAGCGCGTCCTCGACCGCCACCTGCTCCCCGTTCACCCGTATGCCGGCCTGCCCGCCGCACACGGTCTCGTTCTCCGGGGTGAACTGGAGGCATGACTGGTTGACGCCGATGGCGAGGGTGCGGAGCGCATAGTCAAGATCGACGTTCTCGGCATGGACGTGCAGCACGTTATCTGTGTCGTGGAGGTGCGCCCGTGCAGCGCGCTCGATGTACGGCCCGCCCAGCCCCTTCTCCGAACCGTTGACGGTGACGGCGAAGCTGGCATGAAGATGGGTGGAACCGGGCTGGCCGATGGCGTCGCGGGTCGATGCCTGCCGGTCCACGATAACTTCTCCGACAAGAATCCCGGCTGCAACCGCGACGATGACTGCGGCGGCACCGGCCGCCACGTACTCGTTCTGCATAACATGCGTGCGGGCTGCGACGAATATAAATGAATTGCAGCCCGCAGTCCCTATCATGCCCCGGTACGTCTGTGACGCGTGCGGCGAAGTATTCAAGAGCAAGGAGGCGCGGGACGAGCACGAACATGACAGTGACCGCAGCCGTCTCCAGGGCCTGCAGTTCACGGTCCCGGACCTCACGTTGAAACAGTTCGCCGTGCTCGGCGGGGTGTTCCTGATGGCGACCCTGTTCATGGGAACAGTGTTCTTCGCCTCCTCCCTCTCCCCTGGCAGTCCGGGCGGGTCCGGCGGGGCGTCGTCCAGGGAGCCGTCGCCGCCGGTCGGATACACCATCCAGTCTCAAGGCGACATCCCACGGGTAAGCGAGGCTGATCTACCGGCCAGCGCTGTTTCGGATACCCCGCTGTCCGAGGATGTCCAGCTGTACCTGTTGACGCAGCAGTCCGTGCTGCTGCAGTACAGCTGCAGCGACTGCCCGGACACTGTCGCAGCATTGTCAGACATCGCCTCGACGTACAACTCGGACAGGACGTGGGTGTATGTGGCGCCGTACCCGGACATGGACGACAGGGTCGCCGCGACAGGGTTCCAGCGCGGCCCGCTCCGGCTTGAAACCGTGGACCGCGACGAGCTCGGATCGTTCATCTGTGACGCGTTGCAGGACCAGCCGATCCAGTGCGTGGTCGGGTGAGACCGTGGAGATCGATGATCCTGTGTACGGACCGGTGACGGTAGACAGTCCTGTCCTCACTGACCTGATCCGCTCCAGTCCTGTGCAGCGGCTGCGGCACGTGAACCAGGCCGGCCCCGTCTCCCTGATCGATGAGAAACCGGTGACGCGGTACGACCACTCGATCGGGGTCATGCTCCTGCTGCAACGGTTCGACGCGCCGCTCCGGGAACAGGTCGCCGGCCTGCTGCACGACGTCCCGCACACCGCGTTCTCCCACGTCGCGGACTTCGTATTCGACGATGAAGACCACGAATACCATGAACGGTTCATGGAGGAGGTTATCAGGGGGTCAGAGATCCCTGATATCCTGGAGGGGCACGGATTCGGGCTGGAGGAGATCCTGGACGAGTCGGCGTTCCCGTTGCTGGAGCGCGACCTGCCAGACCTGTGCGCGGACCGTATCGACTATTTCCTGCGGGACTGGCACGGGAACACCGGGGAACGGCTTGAGCAGTTTATCGACGCACTGGCCGTCCACGACGACAGGTTTGTATTGACCGACAGGGACACCGCGGAGGAATACGCGTTACGGTACATCGAGGCGGACGAGCGGTGGTGGGCGAACCCGCGGGAAATCGCAGTCTTCGAACTGTTCGCGGACGCCATCCGGGCCGCACTGGACGCAGGTGAACTGTCGGAGGACGACCTGTTCGGGACCGACAGGGAGGTGCTGCAGCAGCTGCGGCAGTCTGACGTGGAGCGGGTTGGAGAGGTGCTGGAGCTGTTCGACGACGGGTTCACTGTCGAGATCGACGCGGAGGACCCCGACCTGGTGGGGGAGACGAAGCCGCGGGCCGTGGACCCACTGGTGGTCGAGGACGGGGAGCGGTGCCGTGTGACCGAGTACTCGGACGCCGTCCGGCGACGCATCGCGGAACACCGGGAAGACATTGCAGGCGGCGTCCCGCTCCGTATCGTACGCCACTGATAAATAGGGGGATTGGACAAGGGATTGGTATGACGGAGTGGCATGCGGCCGAGGAGGACGCCGTATTTGACGAGCTGGATGCAGACGCGGACGGGCTGTCAGCTGCGGAGGCGGAGGCGCGGCTGGAACGGTACGGTCGGAACGAGCTGGAAGAGGAGGACGAGGTCTCACCGGTCCGGCTGTTCCTCTCCCAGTTCCACGACTTCCTCATCTACCTGCTCATCCTGGCGGCCATCGTGTCGCTCGCGGTCGGCCTGTTCCCGGGGCATGAACCGGAGTATGTTGACGCTGCGCTCATCTTCCTCATCCTGTTCGGGAACGGCGTGTTCGGGTTCATCCAGGACTACAAGGCGGAGAAAGCGATCGCCGCACTGAAAGACCTGTCCTCGCCCGACGCGACAGTGCTGCGGGACGGGGAGAAGGTGCAGGTGGACGCGGCGGAGGTCGTCCCTGGCGACATCCTTGTCATCGACCAGGGGGATGCCATCCCGGCCGACGCCCGGGTACTGGAGAGTGCGAACCTGGAGACAGACGAGTCAGCGTTGACGGGGGAGAGCTCGCAGGTCGCAAAGGAACCCGGTACCGTCGACGGGGACACCCCGATCGCGGAACGGTCCAGTATGGTGTACATGAACACGACCGCGGTCAAGGGCCGTGGGACGGCGGTGGTGGTGGAGACCGGGATGGATACAGAGGTCGGGGATATCGCGGAGCAGATCAGTGAGGCGGACGAGGGGAAGACCCCGTTCCAGGAGGAGGTCGACCACCTTGGAAAGCAGATCGGGTACGGCATCATCGCCCTCATCGCGGTCATCGCCGCGGTCCAGTTCTTCTTCACCAGTGCCTCGTGGGTGTCTACACTGCTGGTCGCCATCACGCTGGCGGTGGCCGCGGTGCCGGAAGGACTGCCCGCGGTCGTCACATTGACACTGGCGCTGGGCTCGAAGAAGATGGTGGAGAAGGATGCGCTGGTGCGGCGGCTCCCGGTCGTGGAGGAGCTCGGCGGGGTCGATGTCATCGCCACCGACAAGACAGGGACGCTGACGGAGGACCGGATGACGGTGACACGGTGCTGGTTCGATAACGCTACGTTCGAGGTCACCGGCGGCGCTGAGGTCGAGGGAACGTTCGAACAGGGCGGAGCGGAGGTCGACCCGGAGCGGCTGGAACCGTTGCTGCGGTGCGGCGCGCTGTGCAACAACGTCGAGGAGCGGGACGGGGAGTTCCACGGCGACCCGACGGAAGTGGCGATCCAGATCGCGGCAGCGAAGGCCGGCATCGAGGGCGGCGCTGAACGCCTCAGGGAGATCCCGTTCTCCTCCGACCGGAAGCGGATGACCACTGTCAACGACGTTGATGGTACGACGGCGTTCATGAAGGGAGCACCGGCAACCGTGCTGGAGCGGTGTGACCGCATCCTCGTCGACGGCGAGGAGCAGGAACTGACGGAGGAGAAGCGTGAGGAGCTTATCCAGACCACGCACGACTACGCGGGTGACGCGCTCCGCGTCCTCGGGTTTGCACGGAAGGCGGTCGACGATCCAGAGGCGGACGCGGACGATATCGAGTCCGGCATGGTGTTCCTCGGGCTACAAGGGATGATCGACCCGCCACGGGACGAGGTGAAGGAGGCGGTGGCGGACTGCAGGGCGGCGGGGATCCGTGTCGTGATGGCGACCGGGGACAACGTCGAGACGGCGAAGGCGGTCGGGGAACAGGTCGGGTTCGACCCGTCGGGAGCGCTGACCGGGGCCGACGTTGAAGCGATGAGTGACGAGGAGTTGCAGGCGGCGGTGGAGGAGACGGAAATATTTGCCAGGGTGTCGCCGTCGCACAAGGTCCGTATCCTCGAGGCGTTGCAGGCGAACGGGCACAGCGTGGCGATGACCGGGGACGGGGTGAACGACGCCCCGGCATTGAAGAACGCGGACGTCGGTATCTCGATGGGCATCCGGGGGACGGACGTGGCGCAGCAGGCGTCGGATATGATCCTGCGGGACGATAACTTCGTCACGATCCGGGACGCGATCGCGGAGGGCCGCGGCATCTTCGACAACATCCGGAAGTTCGTCTCCTACCTGCTGTCGTACAACGCGGGCGAGGTACTGCTCGTGTTCTTCGGCATCCTGATCGGCAGCCTGTTCTTCCCGGATATCTTCCAGTCCGGCGGCAAAGCGCTCATCCTCACGCCGGTGATGCTGCTGTGGATCAACCTTGTGACGGACGGGCTGCCCGCGCTCGCGGTGGGCGCGGACCCGCGGGTGGATGACATCATGGAGCGGCCGCCACGCGGCGAGGACGAGCAGGTCATCGATAAACGGATGATGGCGACGATCCTCGGTATCGGCTCGTTCATGACCCTTGTGATCCTCCCCATCTTCTTCCTGCAGCTGCCGGAGCTGCAGGTGGCGCAGACGGTGGCGTTCACCGCGTTGGTGGTGTTCGAGATGTTCGGCATCCAGACCATCCGCTACCAGTACGGCTCAGGGATACTGTCGAACAAGTGGCTGTGGATCGCTATCGCCGCGTCGCTCGTCCTGCAGGGACTGGTGCTGTACACGCCGCTGAACGGATTGTTCAAGGTTGTCGCGCTCGGTATCGACCAGTGGACGCTGATCGGGGTGTCGCTCGTCGCGTTCATCGCGCTGCTTGTCGCCTTCACCCTCGTCGAGGACCGGGTGTTCCGGCCGCGGCAGGGTGCGGCGGCGTAGCGGATTTAAGATGCTTGACGCGGAAGATATAATCGATGGCGGTGTACTACCAGTGTCCGGACTGCGGGTTCAAGCAGAAGAGTGAGGCGGTGGACAGGATCAAGTGCCACCGGTGTGGTCGCAGCTACAAGCGGCGGACCGCCAAGACCGTGGAGAAGAAACCGGGGGAGGATGGAGAGGAAGGGTTCTTCACGTACACGAAAGATGGGGAAGGGTAACCAGGGCGGTGGTTACTGCACGAGGGTAACCTTTTGAAGTTCAGAGTCAGGGTGTAGGACAAGCGATGCAGGGCGTTATCGATCTCGAGGGCGACGAACTTGATCTCCATACGACGATGCAGTGCGGGCAAACCTTCTGCTGGCACAAGGTCTCCGGCGAACCGTTCTTCGAAGAGTCCTCGCCCGACGAGAAGTACTATACGACGGTTGACGGCGAGGTCGTGATGCTGTGGCAGGAGGATGACGAACTCCACTACGAGATGTCGGGGGAGATTTCACGGGACGTGGAGAGCTTTCTCCGGCTGCACGAGGACCTTGACTCAGTCCTGGAACAGATCCGGAAGGACGAGTTGATGGAGGAGGCGACGGAGCGGCACCGCGGGCTGCGCCTGGTGAACGACGACTTCGTTCCAACGCTGATCTCATACCTGTGCTCGCCGCAGATGGAGATCCCGCGGATCAAGGAGATGTTCGACGCGATCACAGACAAGTACGGCACCACGATAGAATACGGGGATCGGACCTTCAAACAGTTCCCCTCGCTCTACGAACTGTCCGACGTGTCGGAACGTGAACTGCGGCGGATGGGGCTCGGGTACCGCGCGAAGTACGTGAAGAGCGCAATCCGGCACCTGATCAAGGGGAAGGTGAAGGAGGAGGAGCTGCAGGAGATGGGGTACAAGGGAGCGCACGAGGAGATCCAGAAGATTAACGGGGTCGGGGACAAGGTCGCGGACTGCGTGCTGTTATTCTCGCTGGGCTACCTGGAGGCGTTCCCGCTGGACACGTGGTCGTGGAGTGCGATCGAGGAGCACTACCCCGACCACCACCACGAGGACTACCACGAGACGGCGGACAACCTGCGCGACTACTTCGGCGACTACGCGGGGTACGCGCAGCAGTACATGTTCCACCACATCCGGGAGCAGAACCAGTAGTTACGTGATCCCTTCCAGCCGCAGGACTTCTTCCAGCTCGTTGAACGTGTCTACCACGTAGTTCGGGCCGATGCCGCTGAGCTGCTGGGCATCGTTCTCCTCGGATGTAAGGCCGACGGTGAACGCGCCGGACTGGTTGGCGGTGGCCAGTTCCGCAGGGACGTCGGAGACGAAGAACACTTTGTCGTACTTGGTGGTGAGCGCGGCGAGGACGTCTGACAGGTCGTCGACGTGCGGTATCTCGAAAT